>CAYTIV010000095.1:0-7524 GCA_964437895.1 uncultured Methylotenera sp. | reverse complement strand
CCTGTATCTGAAAACCCATTACTTTCACTGGAACGTCACCGGGCCGATGTTCAATACCTTGCACCTGATGTTTGAAACACAATATACCGAGTTAGCCTTGGCGGTAGATCTGGTGGCTGAGCGTATCCGCTCGCTGGGCGTCCATGCGCCTGGCACCTACGCGCAGTTTTCCAAGCTGACCTCAATTGAGGAAACCGTGGATGTGCCTAAAGCCAACGACATGATCCGCGAACTGGTCGCCGGTCACGAGGCGGTGTGCCGCACTGCACGCAGTGTGTTCCCGGCCGCTGAAAAAGCATCCGACGAAGCCACTGCAGATTTGCTGACCCAACGTTTGCAACTGCACGAAAAAACAGCGTGGATGCTGCGCAGCTTGTTAGAATAACCCTTGCAACATTTTTGCGGGATGACGCATTTAAAAAACCAAGGTCATCCCCATCTTCTATAACAATAATTCATCGCTACTGGAAATCTCATCATGGCAACAAAACACGCCCGTTTAATGATTCTTGGCTCTGGCCCGGCTGGCTACACAGCCGCCGTTTACGCCGCCCGTGCCAACCTTAACCCCGTTCTGATCACTGGGTTGGCCCAAGGTGGCCAACTGATGACCACCACCGAGGTCGACAACTGGCCTGCGGATGCCGATGGCGTGATGGGGCCGGAATTGATGGCGCGTTTTCAGCAGCATGCCGAGCGTTTCAATACCGAAATGATCTTCGACCATATTCACACCACGCATCTCAAGGAGAAACCGATTCGCCTGGTGGGTGATAACGGTGAATACACCTGTGACGCACTGATTATCGCCACAGGCGCCTCCGCTAAATATCTGGGCCTGCCTAGCGAAGAGGCCTTTGCCGGTAAAGGCGTCTCCGCCTGTGCCACCTGCGATGGCTTCTTCTATCGCAATCAGGAAGTCGCCGTGATCGGTGGCGGCAACACAGCCGTTGAAGAAACCTTGTATCTGGCGAATATCGCCAGCAAAGTCACACTGGTACACCGCCGCGACAAGTTCAAGGCAGAAGCCATTCTGGTCGACAAGCTCATGGAGCGCGTCAAAGAAGGCAAAGTGGTTTTGGAAACCTTTCACACGTTGGATGAAGTATTGGGTGACAATACCGGTGTGACCGGCATGCGCCTCAAAGACGTGAACAACGGCAACACCAAGGATATCGCTCTTAAAGGGGTGTTTATTGCGATTGGTCATCAGCCGAACACACAGATTTTTGAAGGCCAGCTGGAGATGGAAGGTGGCTACATTGTGACGCACACGGGCCGTCAGGGTAATTTTACCGCCACCAACATCCCAGGCGTGTTTGCCGCGGGCGATGTGCAAGACCACATCTATCGTCAAGCAGTCACCAGCGCGGGTACTGGCTGCATGGCCGCACTGGATGCCGAACGTTATTTAACCAGCTTGGAATAAGACCGAATCTGGCTGTAAAGAAGCGCACCGGGTGCGCTTTTTTATTTTAGAATTGCAGCATGTCAAACACAGTACCGGACAAGGATGAAGACGATGTTTCACTGTTTCAAGAAGCAGTGAAAGGCGCACGTCCGGTCACCACCAACCGCGTATCCCACGCCCCTAAAAAACCCAAGCCGATTCCACGGCAACTGATCCGTGACGAAAAACAAGCGCTGATAGACTCCTTGAGCGACCATTACATTCCGGCGCACGAACTGGAAAGTGGTGAAGAGCTGCTCTACCTGCGTGAGGGGCAATCCCCCATGGTGCTGAGCAAATTGCGGCGCGGACACTGGGTCGTGCAAGCCCATATCGACCTGCATGGATTGTTTAGCGACGAGGCGAGGCTGGTGGTGTCTGAATTTATTGCCGACTGCAAAAAACGAGGCTTGCGCTGTGTACGTATCGTACACGGCAAAGGTCTGGGATCTAAAAACCGCGAACCGGTACTCAAACACAAGCTGCGCAATTGGCTGATGCAAAAAGATGAAGTGATTGCCTATGCCCAAGCCAGAGCCAACGACGGCGGCAGTGGCGCGGTGATTGTGTTGCTCAAAGCCTAAAACGTACTGATAAAAGCGAAAAACGCGACCATTAAAGGTCGCGTTTTCGTGTGTGCCTGAGTGTTGCGGGCCCTTACCAGTACTGCGAATGGTGACGGGGGCCACGGCCACGCATGCTCGCGGGCTGATAGACGGGCGCGGGAGCCATTTGTGCAACCGCGGGTCTGACCTGCACCGCAACATCCAGTGTGGGGCCGGGGTCGCGATCCATCAGCGTGGAATACTGACGGCCCTGATATTCATAATTGACGAGATAGCCTGTGGTCACGGTCTGCCATTGATCGACCATCACACACTGCTCTACCGGGCGCGTCACGATACGCTCGTTACCATTGGCCGCCTGGTTACCGACCCGATCACCGACGATAGCGCCCACCCCCGCGCCGACGGCCGCAGCGGCCACGCGACCATTACCGCGACCGATGGTACTGCCGAGCAGGCCGCCAGCCACACCACCGACGATGGCGCCCGTGTTGGAGCGGTTGGACTCATACACACTCTCCCGCACATATTCGGTGTGACATTCCTGACGGGGTTGATTGATCTGCTGCACCTGTGGTGCCACGGAAAGTACCCGCGCGCGGTCGATAAACTCGGGCTCTGCCCATGCCACTTGGCTCGTCATCAATACCAGTACACCTAATCCTGTCAGCTTACGCACTTTATTTCTCCTCTTGTCATTCATACTGCGTGATGCAGCGTCAGTGTTGTTAACGCCTATTCAATCACGCACGATGACGTCGCGATGTATCCATCGCAGGAGAATTTTGTATCGCGGTGGATACACGCAAAGAGCTGCGACTATTGGCCGCTGTTAGCGAGCTTGAGCAGCGCTGCCCGCTGCTGGATCTCGATGATGCCACGCCCCATCGTCAGCCAGCCTTTTTGCTCCAGCCGTTTCAGCTGGCGACTGATCACCTCGCGCGCAGTGCCGAGTTCATCGGCAATCTGCTGGTGCGTGCGCTGTATGGTGTTGTTGCCCATATCCAGCAGCCATTTAGCCAGCCGCGCATCCAGTGTTTGAAAGGCGACCTCATCCAGCAAAACGATGAGGTCACTGATCAAGGCGCCATAGTTCTGCATCACATACTGTCTAAACACAGGCGAGTCGATCATGAGTTTATGAAAAATGGCCTCAGGAATCACCACATCCTGAATCTCCTCCTCGACGATGGTCGAGGCTGGATACTGGCTATTACCCAGCAGGCAAGTCGTGGTGATGACACAGGTTTCCCCTGCCCCCACCCGGTACAGCACGATTTCGCGGCCACTGGCTGACATCTTGTACACGCGTGAACGTCCTTTCAGGCGCAGCACATAACCGCCGCAATGATCGCCTTCGCGATAACCGATGGTGCCTACCGGTGCTTCCATCACGCGCGCATATTGCGTGATCAGTTTTTTGGCGGGTTCCTCTAAGGCTTCCAGTTCAGGAAACTGGCTGACCCATGACATTGATTGCATCATTCTACGCATCCCCAAGGTAATTTTTTATGCGTCTGCACTAGGCGCAAACGCTTCGATTTGTGCGACAAACTTTATCATAAATTGATTTTAAACAAATACCTGTGTCACAACGCTGTGCGAAAGCGTACACAATCTGTGACAACAGGTTTATGATGGAATTTCTATTAAAAATAAAGATAAGAATAAATGTTCATCCAAGGGGTAATATGCAAACGTCAGATATTGCGGTGGAGCTTTTTGACCAGTTAAGAGCTTCAGCCGATCAGGCCAGTCAACTCATGAAAGCCATGGCCAACACAGACAGACTGATGCTGTTGTGTCAGCTGTCACAAGGTGAAAAATCCGTCAGTGAACTCGAAGCCAGGCTGAATTTAAGACAACCCAGCCTGTCACAACAATTAACCGTACTGCGTGAAGCGCAGTTGGTGGTGACGCGGCGCGAAGGCAAAAACGTCTATTACCGCATAGGCAGTCCTGCGGCGCTGGCCGTGATTCAGGTATTACACCGCGAGTTTTGCCAGTCACCGGCATCACTCCATCAAGCATAAGGTTTTTTTATGGATATTAAAGTAATCAACGACCGTTACAGTATCAGTGAGCAGATCAGCCCTGCAGACCTCGACGCATTAGCCGCGGATGGCGTCAGCCTGGTGGTTAACTTCAGACCAGACGGTGAAGGCGGCGAGACGCAACCGACCAGTCAAGCCTTGGCTGAAAAAGCGGCTGCACTGGGGTTGGCTTATGCGCATATCCCGGTGATTCCTAACCAGATTCAGCCTGACCAGGTGCAACAACTCCATGCCTTGCTCAGCCAGCATACTGGACGTGTTCATGGGTTCTGTCGCACCGGCAACCGGGCGCAGAATGTCTATCAACAAGCGCAGCAGCTGGCACCGGCGGTGGGGCAAAAACCTGCGTGTTGCTGCCAGCCCGGCGCAGCAGACGAAGGGCTACTCGATAAAGTCAAAGGCTGGTTCAAGGCTTAAATCATGTCAGCCTACGAGATTGTGATTATTGGCGGTGGTGCCGCCGGCTGTGCCATGGCGGCCAGCCTATTAAAGCGTGACCCGGCACTGCGCATCGCGGTGATCGAACCCTCCGAGCAGCACTATTATCAACCGGCCTGGACGCTGGTGGGGGCCGGAGCGTTTGCTATCGACGACACAGTACGCCCGATGGCTGACTGCATTCCCGCCGGCGTGACCTGGCTACAAGCCACCGTCACCCGTGTCAATCCAGAAGAGCATTGCGTACACACCGACAACGCAGGGCTGGTGCAGTATGCCCAACTGGTGGTGGCGGCAGGCTTGCGCCTACACTGGGCGGGCATTAAGGGGCTGGCTGAAACCTTGGGACAGCACGGGGTCACCTCAAACTATCGATTCGATCTGGCGCCTTACACTTGGCAACTGGTGCAGTCTTTACAAGCCGGCAAAGCCTTGTTTACGCAGCCACCCATGCCGATTAAATGTGCAGGTGCCCCGCAAAAAGCACTCTATCTCTCCTGCGATGAATGGCGACAACAAGGGCGGTTACCGGCGATTAAAGCGGCTTTTTATAGTGCGGCACCCGCGCTGTTTGGCGTGAAGGAGTATGTCGCACCACTGATGCGCTACATACAGCGCTACCAGGTCGACTTACACCTGACCACCACCCTGGTGGAAGTGGATGGTCCGGGAAAGACCGCATGGTTTGAAAAAAAGGATGCGCAGGGGCAGATCAGCCGATTCAGTGAACGTTTCGACCTACTGCACGTGGTTCCGCCACAAGTCGCGCCTGATTTTATCCGCGACAGCACGCTGGCCAGTGCCGATGGCTGGCTGGAGGTTGATCCACACAGTCTGCAGCATGTACGCTACCCCGCCATTTTTGGCGTGGGTGACTGCACCAATACCCCCAACGCCAAAACTGCTGCCGCGGCACGCAAACAGGTCGTGGTGGCTGCGGATAATGTGCTCAGCTTGCGCGCGCAACGCCCGCTGACAGCCCGTTACGATGGCTACGGCTCATGCCCGCTCACGGTGGAAAAAGGCAAAATCATTCTGGCCGAGTTTGCCTATCAAGGCAAACTTGTACCGACCTTCCCCTGGGACTCGACACAGCCCAGACGCGTGGCTTGGTGGATGAAAAAGTATCTGCTGCCCCGCGTCTACTGGCACCTGATGCTCAAGGGGCGTGAGTGGCTGGCGCGTTGCCGCGCCTGCGGCTAAGCGCGTGCGACTAAGCGCGTACCCTTGGCGAACGCTTAGGCTTGCCCTCAAGCAGCGTTCGCAGCCACTGCAATGTGAGCGCCACGCCAAATCCGTTCACTTCGCTGGCGACCGCCCCTAGGCCCTCTTTGTGCGCATACGAGGAGAGGTCAATGTGACACCAATCGGGATCACCTTCGATAAACTTGCCCAAAAAGCGTGCGGCCAGAATATGATCGGCATCGCTGTCCAGCGTACATTGTTTGATATCGGCGATCTCACTGTCTAGCGCACTGTCGTAATCCTCAGCATACGGAAACGCCACCACACGCTCACCACTGGCGGCCCCGGCCTCCGTCATCTGCTGGGCCAGCGCAGGGCGGTTACTGATGATGCCACTCATGCGCGCGCCGAGCGCGGTTTGCATGCTGCCTGTCAGCGTCGCGAAATCAATCATGACCTGCGGTTTTTCACGGCTGGCCAAGGTCAGCGTATCTGCCAACACCATGCGTCCTTCGGCATCGGTATGCACGATTTCAATCGTCATGCCGTTGAGCGCGGTGACCACATCATTTTGCTTATAGGCATTGGGGCCAATATGGTTTTGTGCCAGCGCCAGCCAACAATCGACATTCACCGGTAGTTGTTGTGCACTGATGGCCTGCAACACCCCCACCGCCACGGCACTGCCGTTCATGTCTTGATGCATACCCTGCATGTATTTGGATGACTTGAGATTATGCCCGCCAGTATCGAAGCAAATGCCTTTGCCCACCAGCGCCACGCTGTGCTCCGCCTTGGGGTGGCGATAGGAAAGCTTGACGATGGCCGCATCCTGCGGCTCAGAGCCCTGGGCCACCGCGACAAATGCGCCGGCGCCCATCTGCCGCAACGCAGCGACATCCCACTCGGCATACTGCCAACCCTTTTCACTGGCCATGGATTGCAGACACTGGCGGTATAGCGCAGGCGTCAACATATTAGGCGGCGTCAGCGTGAGCGCACGGCACACGGTATTGCCAGCCACCAGCGCTTGCACCTCTTCAAGCCAGGACAAAGCGCTCACACCAAGTACTTGAATGGCGCGCAGTGCGGGTGCCGCGGCTTTTTGTTTAAGCACTGGCAGCGGCTGGGCATTGATTAAGGTGACATAGGCAGCCAACCTGGCCAGACGGTCGGCATGCTTGGACGAAACCACGGCCAGCGTGATGCGTTGCGGATGCTCGTCAAGCAAAGGTTTGATCGCGGTGCGCAGAGTCGTGCTCAGGCTAAACACATCCGCCTTGGCATCCACTTGCGCCACACTCAGCAACACGCCGTCGCCAACATCCAGCGTCAGCGGTTTATCTTTGAGATCGGCTGGCGTATGCCCTGCGCGTTGCATACGGGCAGCAATCTGCGGAGCAAAGGGCACATCAGGCAGTGCAGATGCCTCAAAAACCAGCAATACATGCTGCGCGTGGGCAGTGAGTAAGCTTGAATTAACTTCGGAAAAATGGGACCACTCAATGCGCATACAGTCAGAAAACACTCTTATATAAAACATTAAATAAACGTAGCAGATACCTGTCTCCAGGCAAGTCAGACCTACGCAAAACTTGACCAAAAGCGTCAAAAAAGAGACACTTACAGCTGATTGATAGGTTGCTGAGGCTCATCACCTTCATTCAGCAACGTGTTACCATTAAAGCAGTATCCAATTTGGAATCCCTTCTTTGGTAATCAACACTTTCTCAGCTCTAGGCATAAATCTAAGCTAGATTATACGCATAGCGACAAAAAACTCGGAGAATCCTCACGCATGGCAACGCATTCGCAAGCACACCTCAATGAA
>CAYTIV010000094.1:0-7560 GCA_964437895.1 uncultured Methylotenera sp. | reverse complement strand
AAAAAGAGCGTCGCGGTGAGTATTTAGGTAAAACCGTACAAGTGATTCCGCACATTACCGATGAGATCAAGGCGCACGTTAAACGTGGTGCCGAAGGTGCCGATGTGGCGATTGTTGAAGTCGGTGGCACAGTGGGTGACATCGAGTCATTGCCGTTTCTAGAAGCCATTCGCCAGATGGGCATTGAAGAGGGCAGAAATAACGCCTGTTTTATTCATCTGACACTGTTGCCATGGATCCCAACCGCGGGCGAACTGAAAACCAAGCCGACACAGCACTCTGTTAAGGAGTTGCGTGAAATCGGTATTCAGCCTGACATTTTGATGTGCCGTGCCGAGCGTGAGATTCCTGAAGACGAAAAACGTAAAATCGCCTTGTTTACCAATGTGGCTTACGAGGCGGTCATCACTGCCATCGATAGTGACTCCATCTACAAGATTCCAGGCTTGCTGCACGCACAGATGCTGGATGAAATTGTTTGTCACAAACTGAATATTTTGGCCAAGGCGGCAGATCTGTCTGCTTGGCAGAAAATTACCCATGCACAGGCGAACCCGAAAGAAATCGTAGATATTGCTTTTGTCGGCAAGTATGTAGACCTCACAGAGTCCTATAAGTCTCTGACAGAAGCCCTGATCCATGCCGGTATTCACACTGAGTCCAAGGTCAAAATCCATTACATCGACAGTGAAGATATCGAGAAGCAGGGTACGGATGCCCTGAAAGGCATGGACGCGATTCTGATTCCTGGCGGTTTTGGCGTGCGCGGCACAGAAGGCAAAATCGCGGCTATTCGCTATGCACGTGAGCAGAAAGTGCCATACCTTGGCATCTGTCTGGGCATGCAGTTGGCCGTGATTGAATATGCGCGTAACGTGGCTGGCCTCAAGGACGCCAACAGTACTGAGTTCAATGCCAAAGTGGAACACAAGCTGATCGGCCTGATTGACGAGTGGCAAGATGCGTCCGGCAAAATCGAGAAGCGTGACGAAAACTCTGACCTCGGTGGCACTATGCGACTAGGTGCGCAAAGCTGTCCTATCGTACCGGGCACCCTGGCTGCCAGCATTTATGGCGCTGAGGTGAATGAGCGTCATCGTCACCGCTACGAGGTGAACAACCATTATGTGGAGCAACTGAAAGCGGCCGGCCTGGTGATTTCAGCACGTACGCCACGTGAAGAGCTGTGTGAGATGATTGAGTTGCCGCAGGCGGTGCATCCATGGTTCGTCGCCTGCCAGTTCCACCCGGAGTTTACCTCCAACCCACGTCAGGGGCACCCATTGTTCAAAGCTTATGTGCAAGCGGCCCTGACGCAAAAAGCGTCCAAAAAATAAGGAACATTCATGAAATTATGTGGTTTTGACGTTGGCCTAGAGCATCCGCTGTTTCTGATCGCGGGCCCTTGTGTCATCGAGTCCAAACAAATGGCCATCGATACGGCCGGTCAGTTAAAAGAGATTGCCGATCGTCTGGGCCTGCCCTTTATTTACAAGTCGTCGTATGACAAGGCTAACCGCAGTTCCACCAAGACCTTCCGTGGTTTTGGGATGGAAGAAGGCTTGAAGATTCTGGATGAAGTGCGCGCGCAAATCGGGGTGCCTATTTTGACTGACGTGCATACCGAAGAGCAGGTGCCGCATGTGGCCGCAGTCGTCGATGTGCTGCAAACTCCGGCCTTTCTCTGCCGTCAGACCGATTTTATTGTGGCCTGTGCCCAGTCTGGCAAGCCAGTCAATATCAAGAAGGGTCAGTTTCTGGCACCAGGTGATATGAAACAGGTCGTGAATAAGGCTAAAGAAGCCAACGGCGGTGCCGACAATATTATGGTTTGCGAACGCGGTGCTTCGTTTGGCTATAACACGCTGGTATCTGATATGCGTGGCCTAGCCATCATGCGTGAAACCCATTGCCCGGTGGTATTTGATGCTACCCACTCTGTGCAGCAGCCCGGCGGGCAGGGCGACAAGAGTGGTGGTCAGCGTGAGTTTGTCCCCGTGTTGGCCCGTGCGGCTGTCGCGAGCGGTATTGCCGGTGTGTTTATGGAAACGCACCCCGATCCGAGCCAGGCGCTCTCAGATGGCCCAAATGCGTGGCCGCTGGGCAAAATGGAAGACTTGCTGCATGTACTGGTAGACCTGGACAAGCTGGTGAAAAAAGCCGGTTTCGCAGAACAAACCCTATAACTTTACTGACCTTTTAAGATAAGGATAAATCATGAGCGCTATTGTAGATATTATCGCCCGCGAAATTATGGACTCACGCGGCAATCCGACAGTTGAAGTCGATGTGTTGCTGGAGAGTGGTGTGATTGGTCGTGCCGCCGTGCCTTCAGGTGCGTCCACCGGTGCGAAAGAAGCCGTAGAACTGCGTGACGGTGACAAGAGCCGTTACCTGGGTAAAGGCGTGCTGAACGCGATTGAAAACGTTAACACCGAAATCACAGAAGCGATTATCGGTCTGGATGCTGAAGAGCAAAGCTTCATCGACAAGACACTGATCGAACTCGATGGCACCGACAACAAAGACCGCCTGGGTGCAAACGCTATTCTGGGTGTATCCATGGCCTGTGCACGCGCGGCCGCAGAAGAGAGTGGTTTACCGCTCTACCGTTATCTGGGCGGTTCTGCATTCATGCAATTGCCTACACCAATGATGAACATCATCAACGGTGGTGCACACGCTGACAACTCCGTGGACATCCAAGAGTTCATGATTGTGCCAGCCGGTTTGCCTACTTTCCGTGAAGCGTTGCGTGCGGGCGCCGAGGTGTTCCATGCGCTGAAGAAAACATTGCACGCCAAAGGCTTGGCCACAACCGTGGGCGATGAAGGCGGTTTTGCACCTAACCTGCCATCCAACGAATCTGCGCTGCAGTTGATCATGGAGTCTATCGAGGCTGCAGGTTACGAGCCAGGCAAAGACATTTACCTGGGCCTGGATTGCGCCAGTACCGAGTTCTACAAAGACGGCAAATACCACCTGGAATCAGAAGGCGCGGCACTGACCTCCGCTGAGTTCTGTGATTATTTGGCGACCTTGGCCGGTAAATACCCCATCATCACGATTGAAGATGGCATGGATGAGTTCGACTGGGCGGGCTGGGATCTGCTGACACAGCGCTTGGGTAAAACCACGCAGCTGGTGGGCGATGACCTGTTTGTCACCAATCCTAAAATCCTGCGTGAGGGGATCCAAAAAGGCGTGGCTAACTCCGTGCTGATCAAGGTGAACCAGATTGGTACACTGACTGAGACCTTCCAGACGATTGAGATGGCTAAGCGTGCTAACTATACCGCTGTGGTGTCACATCGCTCCGGTGAAACCGAAGATACCACGATTGCCGATATCTCCGTGGCAACCAATGCCTTGCAGATTAAAACGGGTTCTCTGTGCCGTTCCGAGCGCGTAGCCAAGTACAACCAGTTGCTGCGTATTGAAGAAGAACTGGGTGATGCGACCAGCTACGCCGGTCTGTCAGCGTTTTATCAGTTGTTCAAGTAAGCGATCCGTTCCATCCGGTACGGTCAATAGCCCAGGTCCAACGGCGTAGGTTCAAGTGCGTAAACTGACGGTCGTATTTTTGGTCCTGATTGCCCTGCTGCAATATCCATTGTGGCTGGGCAAGGGCAGCTGGCTGCGGGTATGGCAATATTCGCAACAGATTGTGGCTCATGAAAAACGCAATGACTATTATCGTCAGCGTAATGAGACTTTGCGTGAAGAAGTGCGGGATCTCAAGCAGGGGCAATCTGCGGTAGAGGAGCGTGCGCGTAGCGAACTGGGCTTAGTTAAGCAAGACGAAGTGTTTTTCCAAGTCATGCAAAACAAGCCTAAGCCTGGCAGCAAAGCCGCGAGTGCAAGTGCTAGTGTAAATCCTAATGCAAATGGTCTAGCAGAAGATTCTACGCCACTACCGCCCGCAGCGCCGACAGCCCCACCTAACGTACCTGATACGGTTTCACACGGACAATAAACCTCCCATAAAAAAGGCGCTTTAAGCGCCTTTTTTGATGGCCGCAACCTGGCGGCTGAGCGTAGGCTTATGCCAGTGCGTAAGGCAGCTCAGAAAAGTGCAAGGCATGCGATTGCCAGCTGATTTCGCCAGCCTCTCTGGCTTCTAGTCTGCACTCGGCCAGTACCAGCCATTCTTGCGTGCCTATTGCGGCTACACGTACCAGTTGACCGACCTCTTGTTGCTGGGCGTCATGCAACGCATCACCCACCTGCGGTGGCTGTGCGTTGTCGGCAGATAAGCGCGCCAGCAGTGTGCGGCGTTTGACCTTGCCTAAATAGTGGGTACGTGCGACGATTTCTTGGCCGGTATAGCAGCCTTTTTTGAAATTGATGCCATTGAGCGCATCCAGATTCACCATCTGTGGGACAAACTGCTCTTTGGTGGCAGCATACACCTGAGGAATCCCTGCTTGGATCTCCAGCGCTTCCCACACCGCGGTGCTGGTGGGTGTATGCGTTTGTACCGCCTGCAACCAGCTGGCTTGTGCCTGAGCGGCATCAACCACCAGCAAGGCACGTTGGCGCGCGCCGGCTGCCGATAAGCGGATTAAGGTGCCTGCGGCACTGGTTTGCTGTTGATGGTCGCTGTCAGGCAGTGACGCCATGACACCGCCGGCTGTGCCCGCCAGCCCTAATAAGTGCAAACGGTCACTGGCATCCTCTACCACCACCTTGCTACGTAATACAAACATGCGCAGACGTTTGACCAAGTCAGGAATCAGTGGGCGAGGGCAGCTGAGGTAGATGCTGTCATCCAGGCTAAACGCATAAAAAAGTGCCAATAAACGTCCTTTGGGTGAGCAATAGCCTGTGAATTGCGCCCCTTGTGCAAGCAGTTTAATATCATTGGTCAACTGCCCCTGCAAAAACGTCTGGCGATCTTCACCACTGACGGCAATCAGCCCAATGTTTGAAAGATCGAACAGTTGTGAGGGGGACTCATGCGCCGGGAAGCAGGCGGTATCATCCGCCGCAAGGGTTGCGCCCTGCGTAATGAGAAATGACTGCCAGGCATTGGCTGAACTGGACATAAATGATTTTCCTTCTGGGGTCGCCCTCACGGTGAAATGAGGGGCTGAATACGTACGATGAAAAAGGCTATTTTAACAAGTGAAATTGATCTGCGCTTCCGACCATCCATTTTTTTATGGGGATGGCTGGGTCTGTTTTCAATACTGGTCTGCTTTAGCCTGTGGTATTGCCTGCCTGTGCGGTGGGCGGTTCCCGCAAGCATGGGTTATGCGGCCCTGTTGTTCTGGCAATGCACAACACTGCCTGCCATGAGTGCAATGTCTAGTGTGCAGACGCTACATGTGGATGTGTACGGGCAGATGACCGTATCCACACGGGATGGTCGGCAATGGCTGTGTGAGGTGTTGCCAGCGTCGGTGGTGCAGCCTGCTTATTTGATTTTGCATCTGCAGTCACAGTTAAATCATGAAGCAGACATGGGCCAGGCCTTGCCAGGATGCCCAGCCAGTCATCTGCTTGTGATGTTTGATCAGGCTGAAGCCAGCCAACTCAAGGCCTTGCGGGTCTGGCTGCGCTGGGGCGCGCTTCAGCCCGCCTGATTACTGAAAGTGGTTATCATGGGCGACAGATTCAGCTTTCACCGAGAAGCGTGAGCGAATCTGCTGCTGATAAATACGCAGGTTATGTTTGATGTGGCGCCATGGGTGGCGACTCGCATAAGTGCCGATAATGCAGAGCCCTGCCAGCGTGGCGAGCAGCCAGCCCAGCGGTAACGGCGCAATATCTCTACGCGCTGGTTTTTGGTCTTTCATTGCTTTCAGTACGCTGTAAGTACTATCACCCTTGATGTATTTAGCACCAATCTCCTTGGTTAGATTTTCCAGATACTCAGAAGAGAGCTTGGAGATAAAGCGGTCGTGGTCGCCAAAAGCAATGCTGTCGTCACGCACGCCTAGCGTGCTTTCTGAAATTTGGGCAATGCCCGGTTGCATAGCAAAACTCTCGTTCGACCAGTAGCCTATCACTTGATTGTCTTGGCTTAGCTTAGGAATCGCTACACCTTCCTCAGAACCAATGCCGACAAATAACCAGTCATCACCGCCCTGAAACTCATCCAGGTTTTTAGTATTGAAGGCATGCAATTTAGGCGCTTCTTCACCGTCAGTGAAATAGAGCACTTGCGCTGGCTCAGGCATGGCACGGACCACTTTTGCGGTGACAAACAGGCTTTCACGCACGCGGCTGTTACCAGACCAGGCCATACGCCAGTCCAGATGAGAAATCGTGTCTTGAATCGCTGCAAAATTGGCACAGACTTCTAGTGGCGAGTACATGGAGGCTACCGAGTTGCCCGCAAACATCCCGATACTAACCTTGGTGCCACAGGGCAGGGAGGCAACCACTTCGTGCATCATGTTCTGCATGTACGCCATGCGGGTGACTTTTTTGCCGTTTAAGGTCATGTCCTCTGCGTTCATGCTCTGCGAGATGTCAGCAATCAGAAAGTAGGCGTAAATGTTATGCTTGAACGGAATGCTGGGGCGCAGAATGGCGCCCAGCAAAAACACCAGTGCTAGGCCTAGTAATGCCGTGTCGCGATGTTTGATAAAGTGTCTCAGCCAAATCTTCATGGTCACCCAGTCAGTAATATGCAGTCATCAAGTGTAGGAAGGGGCGTTTTACGGCAGACCATTAGGAATATTACCCATGATCAAGCCTGGGTTATCAGACTCACCAACGCCAGGCGTTGGCTTCTCGGGCAACAAGCCTAGCACACGGTCATAGTTGCGTCGCGTGCCCCAGTTGCTGTTATCGGCCTTGAGCGCTGTTTTGTAGGAGTTGGCCGCTTGCGAGAGCAGGTACTCAATCTCGTCACGTGTGCTGTTGTCGTTGCCGCCCGTCATCTGAATGGCGCGTAAAAAGAACATATTGCCCACGTTATGCAATATCGCAGCACGTTGCGCCGCATTCGCCTGATCAATCAGCTTGGTGTATAAGAGCGTGGACTCCTTGAAACGCTCATTTTTGCCTAGCCAGTAAGCGACTGCATATTTGGCTTCGAAGCTCTGTCTGTCTGTTTGCGGGCTCTTGGCCGTGGATACGGCTTCATTAAACGCTTCGACTTGTTGAATACGTTGCCAGCTATAGGCCATGGTGGCCAGTGAGGCGGCTGCAACCAGCAGTAGGCCGATCACCAGTTTATTTACGCTGAGCGCCATGTGTGAATCTCCAGATATTTAACCGCCAGCAAGAAAGCAATCATGACGAATGCAATCCAGTAACAGGTGTTGGTGTAATCATGCCCTGGAATCTTTTCCAGGTATTGAATCGGTTTTTTCTCTTTGCTGTTGATGTCTGCAATCGCAGCCTCAAGTGATTTAGGGTCTGCTGCCTCGTAGGCGCTGAAAGGCGTGCGTAGCGTTTGAAAAAACTGATCCAGCAGCACTTCACTCGGCATGGGGCCATCGTAACTGCTCTCGGCGTATTTGGGATCAAATATGGTGACCCCGCCTGGTTGGCGTAACACAATCCAGTACAGGCCGATGTTATAGCGTTGCAGCCAGTCACGCA
>CAYTIV010000093.1:3606-7593 GCA_964437895.1 uncultured Methylotenera sp. | reverse complement strand
GAGCTCTCCGCTCTTATTTTAGAAAAAATACGCCAGCGCTAAGGCTGGCGGTATAGTGTTTTGAACAGCCAGAAAGGCTCTGGCTTAATGTGTGATCAGGCGGCCATCGCCATAGCCCGCACGGCTGTTGCGGGTGCTTTTTCCGTTTGAGGCTTTAGCATGTCGCCTCGCCAGAAATAATAAAACTCGCGGGATACACTCAAAAATACGTGCTGTGCGCCCATGGCGTTAAACAAAGGCAGACTTCTGTCTACCATCTGGCGATAGCTGTGTGACTGTTTATGTGATACATCACGCAAAGACAGCAGCAGGTATTTACCCATACGCATACGCTCTTTGAACAGGGCGGGCTCGAAACCACGCACTTGTGTCATCTGCTCAAAAGCGTCCATGGTCTGTTTTTCCAGCGTGGTCATGGTTGTTTTGTCCAGTTCATACCAAAGCTTGAACAGTTCATCATGCGTGACCTGTGAAACAGGGTTACTGCCACTAAAGACTCTCGCCTGACTCATGGCGGCAATCGCCTTGATATCACGCATCCAAAATGAGAAAAACTCGCGAATGACTGGCAGAATAGTTGGAATCTCTGCCGGGTCTATGGTCGCAATAAAACGGTCTACCGCATGACGGTAGCGGGTACCCTCACTCGGAATATCTTTCAGAAAAGCACTGACACGCATCACAATAAACTCGCGTTGCACAATCACGCGCTCGCTTAAACCCTGATTGGTCAATAATTTGACGTAAGCTTTAAGCGCTTCTTCTTCTCTAGTGATATCCATCATGCACTCCCGTTGATGATTCTTAGTTGTATCCTGCGTGCAGGCAGGCATTGACAACTGCATCTTAAAACAGGGGTTAGCCAATCAAATAGACAATGAAATCAGTAAAAGCCCCATATTTCCTCGCTTGGCAGGGCAGATGACAATATGGAAGGCGCTTATTTCTGGCACGAGATCAGCAGTAAACCACTACTTAACAAGGTCATGGTCAACATCGCCCAAGCCAAACTTTGCGTGGAATGCCAGACCAAGGGCACCACTAATGCAGAGCTTAAGGTGGAACAGAGCATTTGCATGAACGCCTGCGCTGAAGCCGCGGTACCACGCAAGGCCGGGTAACAATCGAGCGCAGCAATCGACAGCACAGGCATGGCGGTCGCCATGCCGATATTGAATAGCGCAATCGGTGCAATCGACAGCCACCAAATGGCATGTGGCGCATGGCCTATCCAGCATTGCACGCCCACGTTGAGCATGGCCATGACCACCATCCATGTAAATGCCCAGCGTAAGACCACTTGAGAAGCAATTTTGCCTGCGGTGTAGCGTGAAATCCACGAGCCTAGCATCATGCCCGTCACTGTCGGAATAAACAAAAAGCCAAATTCCTGGCTGGTGAGATGCAAATGTTTAACCAGAAAAACCGGACTCGCCAGCACATAAATAAAAAATGCTGAAAAATTCAAACCTAGGCAGGTGATCAGCCCTAGAAAGGCGCGGTGTTTGAGCATTTTTCCATAGGTCGCCGCAATGCCCGCAACGGAAAATGCAATCCGTTTTTCCGGCGTCATGGTCTCAGGTAAAAAGCGTAAGGCCATCCATAAGGTAACCGCGGCATAGAGGGCCAAAAAGACAAAAATCGCTTGCCAGTGGATACCAAGTAATAGCCCACCCAAAATGGGCGCCACGGCTGGGGCGATGCCAAACAACAGTTGTACCGTGGCCATCACGCGCTGCGCCTGCGGCCCAGAAAACAGATCGCGCACCATGGCCCTTGCCACGGTATTGCCTGCACCACCGCTCACACCTTGCAAGGCTCTAAATAACCATAGCGTGTGTACATTCGGGGCAAATGCACAGCCTATGCTGGCCAGCGTAAAAATGATCAGCCCCCATTTAATCGTGGTCAGACGGCCAATCGCATCAGAGATGGCGCCATGACACAGCGTCATCACCGCGTAGGGCAATAGGTAAAACGTCAGGCTTTGCTGTATCGCCAGTTCATCGGTCGCAAATTCAGCTGCCATCACATGAAATGCAGGCAGATAGGTATCGATGGCAAATGGTGCCAGCGCCGCTAGCGCCGCCAGCACTAACACCAGAGTAGATGAACGTGAATTCAAAATGATCAACCTTGTAAAAGAAAAGGTGCCCATGGGCACCTTTGAGATTATAAGCTAGGCCGCCTCATTGGCGAACGCCAACGCCCGCCTTACGGCAACGCATGAAACTGCGCTACCCGCTCTGAATCGCCTTCAACGTACTTTTTAGAGTTTTTGTCGTTACGGAAAATGATAGGCTGCTCACGCAATAACGGATTTTGAGAGTCTTTGATCGCCTCATCAATCAAATGCCGGTGTGGTGACTTTGTACATACCGGGTCGGCGGCCTCCGCATCCCCACTCAGCAGATATGACTGGCAGCGGCAGCCACCCAGATCGTTTTCCTTTTCATCGCAACTGCGGCAAGGCTCTTTGAGCCAATCCATGCCACGATACTTGTTAAAGGCAGGCGACTCGTTCCAGGCCCATTCCAATCCACTCTCTCGCACATTTGGGAAACTCAAGCCAGGCAAAGAGCGCGCAGAGTGACAAGGCAGCACATCGCCATTAGCGGTCACTATCATAAATACTTCGCCCCAGCCATTCATGCATTTTTTCGGTCTATCGCTGAAGTAATCCGGGATGACGAAAAAGACCTTCATTTTGTTACCCACGCGCTCACGGAAGGCGTTGGTCATACGTTCAGCTTCAGCCAACTGCTCACGGGTGGGCATCAATTGGCTGCGGTTCACCAGGCTCCAGCCGTAGTACTGGGTATTGGCCAACTCGACATAATCTGCGCCCAAGGCCTCGGCCATTTCCAGGATCTTATCGACATGGCCAATGTTATAGCGATGAATCACCACATTGAGCACCATAGGATAACCATGACCTTTGATCATGGCAGCCACTTTCTTTTTCAACTCAAAGGTTTTGGTGTTGGTGATGAAGTTATTAATCTCTTCAGTGATGTCATGCATGGACAGCTGAATATGATCCAAACCGCCCTCTTTGAACGCCTGAATACGTTTTTCAGTCAGGCCGACACCAGAGGTAATCAAATTGCTGTAGTAGCCCAGTTTATGCGCTTCAGCTACGATTTCTTCGATATCATCGCGCAACAAGGGTTCGCCGCCAGAGATGCCGAGCTGAATGGCGCCCATTTTACGTGCCTCACGCAGTGCTTTGATCCACTCCTCGGTACTGAGCTCGTTCTTGGTGTGCTTGTCATAATCGGTCGGGTTGTAGCAAAAAGCACAATGCAACGGACAACGATACGTGACCTCTGCCAACAACCAAAGTGGTTGCTTGCGTGTGACACTGGATGCAACACCATTATTGATTTGCGCCATCTTGCTTCACCTTACCTTAATTGAGTGACTACCTTAATTGACTTTACGCAGCCAAGCCTTGCTGACAGCGAGGTCAAACATCCCCAGAATATCCGACTCAATATCCTCGGCATCCGGGAATGTGGCTTTCAGTGCAGCCACGATATCGCCAACACTGGCTTGACCATCCACGCGCTTCAATATCTCACCTGCCCCACCATGCAACTTGACCATGCCCTCGGGAAACAGCAACACATAACTTTGTTGTGCCTCTTCCCATTGAAAGCGATGGTGCAGCGCAATCGCAAAAATATCTGAATGTTGAATGGTGTTTTCCATGTGACGGTCTTTCAAAGGTTATCTGAACTTGATGACAGGCTGACGCGTGTAATCACGGTCTTCCACCTTGATCTGTGTACAAGCCAGCATAATGGCATCCGCCACCACCCACAGCACATCCAGTTTGAATTGCAGGATGTCGAGCGCACGCAGTTGCATGTCACGGCTGACACTGAAATAGTCTAGCGTGATATCCAAGCCCTGCTCTACATCACGACGTGCCTCGGTCAGGCGCTTTTTGAAGTAAATAAAGCCTTCTTCTTTCACCCAAGG
>CAYTIV010000093.1:0-3506 GCA_964437895.1 uncultured Methylotenera sp. | reverse complement strand
TGTATCCAGCCTTTACGCACTTCTTTATCTGGGCAGTTCGACATGATGGCCGCATCTTTTTGCGGAATCATGATTTGGTAGTAATAGCGGTTAGCCACCCAGCATTGCAGCTGCTCTTTGGTCAGCTTGCCTTCATACATGAGCACATGAATCGGGTGGTAGATATGATAGCCCTGACCTTTCTCACGCAGTTTGGCTTCAAACTCTTCACGTGACCAAGGCAAGTTATCGTTGTTGATTGCGTTCATAATGCTCTCCTATAGAATGATGTCCATGCCGTCGTATGCCACCTCGATCTTGTGATCGCTCAGGATGGCACGTTCAGCGGAATCTTCCCTTAAAATTGGGTTGGTATTGTTGATATGAATCAGCACCTTACGTACAGGCTTGCTTGTACCAAACTTGTCCAACTCTTCTATCATGCCGCCAGGGCCAGACTGCGGATTATGGCCGATGCTACGTGCCGTTTTGGTCATTAATCCCATGTCTAGCATTTCGGTATTGGTCCAGAATGTGCCATCGACCATGATGCAATCAGCCTGATGCATCAGCGGTGGCAGGTGTGGCTCGATTTCAGCCAGCCCTGGGGAGTACCAGCATTTTTTGCCTGTGGAAATTTCTTCGATCAGCACGCCAATGGTGTCGCCAGGGTGTGGGTCATTGCGATGCGGTGAGTATGGCGGTGCAGCACTCTTAAGCGCCACTGTGGTAAAACGCAAATTAGGCACTCCAGGAATCTCAAAACTGTGCGCATGGCTGATATCGTTTGCATCTATTGGAATTTCATGATGATTGATACCGCAGTAGTGGCCTAATATATTCAGAATCTGGTTACCTGACGTCAGGTCGCCATAGACCGCTTGCGTACAGTAGATTTCGCGCTTCACTTGCCCCTCACGCAGCATGAACAGACCCGTTGTGTGGTCAATCTGCGCGTCTATCAGTACGATGGCCTGAATCCCCGTATCACGCACGGCACGACCGGGTTGCAGCGGTGGAAACTCCTGAATCTGCTGCAGCACATCTGGCGATGCATTAAACAGCACCCAGTCTACCCCGTTACTGGAGACACAAATGGAGGATTGGGTGCGGCGCTTGGCTTTGATGGTGCCTTTACGCAAGCCATCACAATTTGGACAGTTACAATTCCACTGTGGAAAACCACCCCCAGCCCCGGCACCTAATACGTGTATATGCATAATCGCTCGTTCTTAATTTGTGTTACTTATGATTGTGGATGCGTTTCATCATACAGCAATCATGGTCTGATCACATGCGTGCAGCTAAAAGCCCCTGCATGCATTCCTTGTTTGATAAGACTGGCATCATACGCATGCGTTTCATGAACAGCCTGCTACTGACAATGATTCCCTGCTCATGATTTTCATGAGCAGGGCTCGCGGAAATCACAGACGTAAAAAAACCGCCCCTTTGGGAGCGGTTTTAGCCTACGCAATGACTCACTCGTCGTCTAGTTGGTGTGCTCTACGTGTTTTGACGGCTGCAGCCAACGTCTCCAACACAGCCACTGAATCATCCCAACCCAAACAAGCATCGGTGATGGATTGGCCATAATTCAGGCTACAGCCTGGGGAGTGATCTTGCCGCCCCTCATTGAGATGCGACTCCAACATCACGCCAATAATACGCGCATCGCCACCGGCGACTTGTGCAGCCACATCATTGACGACCGAAATCTGGTTCTTGTACAGCTTTTGGCTATTGCCATGACTGCAATCCACCATGAGCACTGGTGCAAGACCGGACTCAGCCAACTGCTCGCAGACAGCGGCGATACTCTGCGCATCATAGTTAGGCTGCTTGCCACCACGCAAAATAACATGGCAGTCCTCATTCCCCTTGGTGGCAAAAATAGCAGATTCGCCCTCTTTGGTCACTGACAGGAAATGATGTGGACTAGCCGCAGCTTTGATGGCATCGATGGCTACTTTGGCGCCGCCATCCGTGCCGTTTTTAAAGCCTACCGGACAGGACAAGCCTGAAGCCAGCTCTCTATGGATTTGAGATTCTGTGGTGCGTGCACCGATGGCACCCCAGCTCACCAGATCTGCCGTATATTGCGGCGAAACGACATCGAGGAACTCGGTCGCTGCTGGCATGCCAATTTCGTTCACATCCAACAAGAAACGGCGCGCCTTCTCTAGGCCCAGATTAATGTCGTAGGTACCATCCAGGTGTGGATCGTTGATCAGGCCTTTCCAGCCAACCGTCGTGCGTGGTTTCTCAAAATAAACACGCATCACAATTAACAACTCGCCAGCCAGACGATTTCGTACTTCCATCAACCGTTTGGCGTATTCCATACCGGCCTCGGTGTCATGTATCGAGCAGGGCCCCACAATCACCAGCAGTCTGTCATCGCCTTGATGCAGAATATGGTGGATGGCGGTACGGGTTTTGAGAATATTCTGTGTGCTGACCGTGCTCTCTTGCAGGCGTGACAGTAACTCCGCAGGTTTGACCAGCGGTTTGACTTCCAGCACACGAACATCATCCGTCGCTAATTTTTCGTATTGACTCATGCAGTTAAAATCTTTTCCAGCACTTCCAAAAAGCGTGCGTTTTCGCTAAACAAACCAATGCTGACGCGCAAATAGTCTGGCATTTCATAATTGGCCACTGGCCGCACAATCACACCCTGCTTTAACAAGGACTGATTCACCGCGCCCGCATCGGGCACCTTGAAGCTGACAAAGTTGCCATAGGAAGGAATATAGCTGAGCCCCAGTTGCTCCAAGCCCTGCGTCACCTGCGCCATTCCAGCCTGATTGGCAGCATAGCTGCGGGCAACGAAATCTTCATCCTGTAAAGAGACGGTTGCAGCCACCTGTGCCAGACTATTGACGTTAAATGGCTGACGGACACGATTCATTAAGTCGGCCAGATCCGCATGCATCAAACCAAAGCCGACGCGTAAGCCCGCCAGACCGTAGGCTTTTGAGAAGGTCCGAGAAATAATCAGGTTCTCAAACGACGCCAGCCAATCAATTGCTTCAGACTTATCTACAGAAGACAGGTACTCATCGTAGGCCTCATCGAGCACCACCAACACCTGCTTGGGTACTTGTTGCAGAAACGCCTTGAGATCAGTTTTGCTAATCAGCGTGCCCGTTGGGTTGTTCGGGTTGGCCACAAAAATCAGTTTGGTTTTGGCGGTGATCGCCTTCAAAAAGCCTGGCAGGTCATGTCCAAAGTCCACCGCGGGCACCACAACCCCTGTAGCACCTACGGCCTGCGTCACTAAAGGATAAACCGCAAAAGCGTGCTGTGAATAAATCACCTCATCCCCAGCCTGCAAAAATGCACGCGCCGCGAGCTCCAGAATATCGTTAGAGCCATTACCAAAGACGATCTGCCCTGGTTGAACGCCATATTTGTGACTGACCGCATCACGCAAGGCAAAGCTGTTACCATCCGGATAACGCGCAATTTCGTAGATCGCCTCTTCCAGCGCCATTTGCGCCTTAGGACTCATCCCCAACGGG
>CAYTIV010000092.1:0-7617 GCA_964437895.1 uncultured Methylotenera sp. | reverse complement strand
TCTTGTTCTCTTAAAATTGAATTTCTTTGCAGAAAGGCGCGGATTATACTTGATAATCGCAACGGGTGGCAAGCGTTTTTAACGCCGTGATTAATGACCACGATATAGGGTGGGATCAGCCACGCCAGCTTGCTCAAAACCCGCCTTGCGGAACCTACACGAATCGCACACACCGCAGGCTGCGCCATGGTCATCTGCCTGATAGCAGGACACCGTCAGGCCGTAATCCAAGCCAAGCGCATGCCCACTGCGGATGATTTCAGCCTTGGTCATGTCAATCAACGGCGCATGTACGGTGATGGTCTGCCCTTCTACTGCCGCCTTGGTCGCCAGATTGGCCATCTGCTGAAAAGCCTTCACATACTCAGCACGACAATCCGGGTAACCGGAGTAATCCAGCGCATTGACGCCAATAAAAATATCTCTAGCCTGCAACACCTCGGCCCAAGCCAATGCCAGTGACAACATAATCGTATTGCGTGCCGGAACGTAAGTCACCGGAATACCCACTGTCTCCTGCTCGGGCACTGCAATCGCATGATCGGTCAATGCCGAACCACCAAACAAGGATAAGTCCAGTTGTACTGTTTTGTGTTCTGCTGCCCCAAGCGCCAGGGCGACTCGCTCAGCCGCCAACAACTCGACATTATGGCGCTGGTGGTAATCCAGACTCAGGCAATAACAGTCATAGCCCTGCGATCTGGCAATCGCCAACACGGTGCTGGAATCCAGCCCACCAGACAACAAAATGACCGCTTTAGGTTTGTTTGACGTGGTCAACACTATACTCCCTGCTTTTCACCCCAAAGGATTTTATGCAGCTGTAACTGCATGCGCACCTTGAGCTGATCTTGCAAAATCCAGCTGGCCAGCGTTTCACCACTGACATCATGAAAACTGGGTGAAAACAAATGATCACAGTGCGGCGGAAAAGGTCGGCTCTGCAACATCTCTTTAGCCCATTCAAAATCGGCACGACTGCAAATCACCCATTTCACCTCGTCACCGTCTTTGAGCAAAGGCAAATTCTCCCAGCGATTTTTGTCGACCTCGCCCGAACCCGGCGTCTTGATATCCATCACGACTTTGACACGCTTGTCTACCGCAGCAATATCCATGGCACCACTGGTTTCCAATGACACTTGATAGCCGCCTTCACACAGCGCAGTCAGTAAATCGATGCAGGCTTTTTGCGCCAAAGGCTCTCCTCCAGTCACGCAGACATAAGGTGTCCCATGCACAGCGACCTGCTCCAGAATCTCGGCAAGCGTCATCATGCTGCCGCCCTTGAATGCATATTCAGTGTCGCAGTAGCCACAACGGAGTGGGCAGCCGGTCAACCTAACAAAGACGGTAGGCAGCCCTACGCGCGAGCTTTCGCCCTGCAAAGAATAAAAAATCTCGAAAATTTTGAGTGAGGTCATGAGGCTGTCAAAAATAAAACGGGCAGATATTGCTATCTGCCCGCTATTATCGCCGAACTCGCGAAAATCTGCTATTTGATACTTTCCAGCACTTTCAAACGCTTTTGCGCGCTGGGTGTCACTTCAGCTGAAGGATAGGTATTAATCAAATCCTTCAGGGTCTTTTTGGCTGCCGGGATCTGCCCCAGCTGAATCTGGCTATTGGCAAGATTCAGCATGGCGTTAGGCGCCAGAGGATGCGTGGCATAACTATCAAGAAATTTCTGCTGTGTTGCAGCAGAAGACTTATAGCTCTTGAGCGCAAACTGCGTATAGCCCATGCCATACAAAGCGTCCGGTGCTAACTTGCTGCCAGAATAGCTTTTCAAAAAAGCATCATAGGCAGCGAAGGCTTCTTTGTACTTACCCGCTTGATTCAAGGCCTCTGCCTCAGCAAACGCAGCAGACTCCTGTTGCGCCACCTCAGGTTTGCCCTCGCCAGCCGGATTACTGGCAACAGGAGCAGCCCCCTGGGAAGCCGCCGTTGTCGGCGCCATTTCCAGTTTGCGTACCCGTGCGTCCAGGTCTGTATACGCCGCACCCTGCTTGGTACGCAGATCTTCCAGCTGATGCGTCACCACTTCAAGGTCGCCCTTGAGTTGTGCCACATCCTGACGAATCTGCTCAAGCTGGTTCTGCATATCCAGCAGACCCTTGCCATTAATCAGTGCTTCCAGACTTTGCACCCGCTTGTCCAGCGATTGCTGGCTACGCGTCAGATCCGTGATGGCCTTTTGTTGCGCATCATGTTCAGTCGCTTGCTTGGTTTCCAGTTCCAGAATGCGTTTTCTGGCCTCAGTGTCATCAAACAATGCCGCATGACTGACGGCAGAAACCGTCAGTCCAAGCGCCATTAAAACAGCAGAGAGCCGCAAATTACTGACCTGCATAAACGATGTCTACGCGACGGTCTTGCTGGAAGCAACCGTCATCTGCGCAGTTTTGCTTGGAGCGCTCTTCACCGTAGCTCACAGTTTCGATTTGGCTATCGCTCACGCCCAATACGTTCAATGCATTTTTCACAGCCACGGAACGACGCTGACCCAAAGCCAGGTTGTACTCGTGTGTACCACGCTCATCGGTGTTGCCTTGCAGCACCACTTTAGTTTGCGGGTGAGCCACCAGGTATTTAGCGTGGTTAGCCACCAGTGCTTTGTACTCTTCACGAATCGCATCGCTGTCATAGTCAAAGAACACTTGGCGTTTTGCCAACTCAGCAGCGCTCAACTCATCTTTGCTGGTATCAACGTCGACTGTTTTGATGTTGATTTTGTCAGTGCTAGCAGAGCTGTCTGCACCATTGTTAGCTTGTGCGCCGTTCATAGGACGAGTCACGCTGGAATCTTCCACTTTGGCTGGGTTCATTGGGGTGCTTTTACAAGCCGTCAACACCAATGCCAGTGCTGCAACTGTCCAGATCGTTTTGTTCATAGTTTCTCCTTAAAAATGAGTGATTAAATAAAATAGTCCACGTTATGGCTACTTGGGGGATGCCTGCGCAGGCCCCCAGGCAGGTTCACGAATATCTCCGCCAGCCTCTGAAAGACGCTGTCTCACCAGGCCGTCGACGGTCACTGTTGCCAGCGTACCTTTGCCACCTACACGAGTCGCATACATGATGGTACGTGCGTTAGGCGCAAAGCTGGGGGATTCATCTTGCGAGCCGGTGCTGAGCACCTTAACCTCGCCACTGGCCAGATCCTGCACCGCCACCTTGAAGGCACCGCCGTCATTGCGGATACAGGTCAGGTATTTGCCATCCGGCGAAAAGCGCGGGCTGACATTATAACTGCCTTCAAACGTAACGCGTGAGGGCGTACCGCCGCTGGCAGCCACTTTATAGATTTGCGGGCGGCCACCACGGTCAGAACTGAAATAGATGTACTGACCATCCGGTGAAAATGCCGGCTCGGTGTCGATCGCATTACTCTTGGTAACTTGCTGCAGATTGGAACCATCTGCAGAGATGGTATAAATCTGTGAGTTTGCGCCGTAAGTGAGCACCACGGCCAACTTGCTGCCATCGGGTGACCAGGCCGGGGCACTGTTATTCCCCTTGAAGTTGGCCACTATCTTACGCTCGCCGGTATACAGTGACTGCACAAAAACGATAGGTTTCTTTTTTTCAAACGACACATAGGCCATCTTGCTACCATCTGGCGACCAGGCCGGTGAAATGATAGGCTCATTTGAAGACACCAGTGTCTGGGCATTGAAGCCATCGTAATCAGCAATCTGTAAGGTAAATCGCTTGCCTACCTTGGTGACATAAGCGATACGGGTGGCAAAAGCCCCCGGCTGCCCCGTAAACTTCTCGTAAATCTGGTCAGCAATCAGGTGGGCAACGTGGCGATACTGGCTGGATGAAACAGTGTAAGTCAGTTGCAACAGCGCCGTCTGACGCAAAACATCCATCACCTGCACATTCACCTTGAGGTTACCGTTTGGAGCTTGTTGCACCTCACCCAGGCTCAGGCCCTGCGCTTTGACGGCCGTCCAGTCAGTGTATTTAATTTGTGAAGCATTGGTGGGTAATGCTGGCATACCGCTGGTATTGATAATGCGGAACATGCCGCTGCCACGCAGATCATTGCTAATGATTTCATGCAGGCGGCTGGTTGCTAGCGGCGCGCCAGATTCAGCCATCGGCAGAATCGCAATCGGAATCTGAATGGCGTTGCCGCCGCTGATTTCCAGCTCCAGTGCGGCTTGGGCCGTGGCAGCCCACCCACAGACCAGCAGAATCGCCAGCCATGTGCGCAACAGGGCGTGATACAAGTGTCTTGCAACAGTATTCATGGTCTCGGTTTTAATCATCAGGTCACTTATATATATGAATTATAACGAAAAGCTGAGGCAACGTCATTGCCGCATTAGCCACGCGGCTTGAACTTCAGCCGAATCTGATCCACCATCTTGCGGCGCGTGGCGGGATCATCCGGCAAATCGAACGGCTTAGCCGCCAAAATGGCACGCAACACCACATCATCACAAATAGCATCGCCAGAGCCTTTTACCATCTTCGGCATGCCTGCAATATCCCCTGAATTGGTCAACTGGATATCCACCAGCAGCTCAGGATTGGACACCGGGCACAATCCTGGATTCATCGCGGCCGTAATTTTGCGTTTCATCAACCCCATGTAATAGCTCAAGATCGAAGGGTCTGCGGCTGCAGAGGCCGCGGCTTGCTGTGCATCCATATCCTGCTGACGTAAGGCGTCCTGAATTTTCTTCAGCTTGTCTTCTTCCTCTTGTTTACGCAGGGCTTCCTGAATTTTCTTCAGCTTCTCTTCCTGCTTTTTTTGCTCAAGCTCTTTCTTTTTCTCTTCTTCTAGCAGACGTTTTTTTTCATCTTCTCGCTTTTTGAGTGCAATTTCGGCCTCTTGTTCCGCAGGCTTGGCTTGCGGCTCTGGCGGTGGCGTTTTTTCAACAGGTTTGGGCTCTGGCGGTTTAGGCGCCGGTTCTGGCTCAGGCGGTGGAGGAGGCGGCTCGACCGGCTTGGCCACGGCTTTGGATGGCTGCTTACTTGGCAAGCTGTCCCACAACGTCGCTTCCATGACACTGGGGTTCACATGCACGGCCTTCCAATCGACCATAAAAATCATGCCCAGAAACAGCACTACATGCATCAGCACAGACAGCATGGCTGCACGCCGGCGTATACTCTGATCTTGTGGCGATAACACGACTTTCATCTGTTTAACACACTCAGCGTTTATTTCTCGTTTTGAAACAGCAGGCCAACCTGATTGACCTGCGCCTGCTTCAGCACATCCATCACAGAGACCACTTCGCCATACGGCGTGTTTTTATCTGCGGAAACGACCACTGGTTTCTGCGCTTCTGACAGTCGCTGACGGACCAAGGCCAGCATGTCATCACGCTGCATCTCTTTACCTTCCATCATGACCGTGCCCTCTTTTTTGACCGTGACCACAATCGGGTCACCACTCTGCTTGAGTGCCTGCCCCACCTTGGGCAACTCCACCATGCCAGGATTAGTCATGGGGGCCGTGACCATAAAAATCACCAGCAACACCAGTGTCACATCAATGTAAGGCACGACATTGATCTGATTCATCATGCGCCGTTTACGCGTTCTGCTCATGCCAGCTCCGATCAGGCTCTACGTTGCAAAATGTTGGTAAATTCTTCAATAAAACTCTCATAACGCACGGACAAGCGATCCACACCTGCCGCAAAGCGGTTATAGGCAATCACCGCGGGAATCGCCGCAAACAAGCCAATAGCAGTGGCGACCAGCGCCTCAGCAATACCAGGCGCGACCTGACTCAAGGTCGCTTGCGCCACATTGGACAGCCCGCGGAAAGCGTTCATGATGCCCCACACGGTACCGAACAAACCGATATAAGGACTGACAGAACCTACCGAAGCCAGAAATGGCAGATGCGAATCCAGATAATCCAGCTCACGGTTATAAGCTGCGCGCATGGCACGCCGCGTGGCCTCCATCACGTCACTCACCTCGGCGTCTTTTTGCTGTTTGTAACGAATAAACTCTTTGAGCCCCGCCTGAAAAATACTAGCCATGCCCTGTGGCGTTTTTCTGCCAGCAGTGATGCGCTCATAAAGCTCGTTTAAATCACCGCCAGACCAAAACTGGGCCTCAAACTGATCGACATTTTCGTTGGCGGCTTTCAATGAAAACACCTTGATAAAGATATACCACCAGGATACCAGCGAGGTCAGCAACAGGATCAGCATCACCAGCTGCACGGGCAAGCTGGCCCCGCTCACCAGGGTAAAGATCGACATATCATTGGCTACATTCATGAAGACTCCAGTGCAATTTTGATTCGGGCCGGAATACCCGTTGGTTTAAATGAATCCGCATTCACGCAGGCCACTTTCACCTGCGCCTCCAATAAAATCGTTTCGCCACAACGAATCTGCTGCTGGCAGCTAAAACTGCCGCGGCCCATTTCCGTCAGGCGAGACACCACCTGCAACTCATCGTCCAGCCGGGCTGGTTTTTTGAATTGCAGCTGCATGCTATGCACCACAAACAGCACGTGCTCCTGCTGCTTAAGCGTACTTTGTACAAAGCCTGCGGCACGCAACCACTCAGTGCGCGCACGCTCCATAAAGTTCAGGTAGCGGCTGTGATACACCACCCCGCCTGCATCCGTATCCTCATAATAGACACGCACAGGGTAGGCAAACATATTAAGACCCCTCATCTTGCCACGCCTCACCTGACACCATGCTGACAGGCGGCTTGAGGCCAAAATGCTGGTAAGTCATCATGGTGGCGACGCGACCACGCGGGGTGCGCATCAAATACCCCTGCTGAATCAAATAAGGTTCCAGCACATCCTCGATGGTGTCGCGCTCCTCACCGATGGCTGCAGCTAGGTTATCCAACCCGACAGGGCCACCGCCAAATTTTTCAATGACTGCCTGCAGCAGTTTGCGGTCCATCACATCCAGACCCTGCTGGTCAACATCCAGCATTTTCAGCGCCGCATCCGCCACACGATCGGTGACTACACCATCTGATTTAACCTGTGCATAATCGCGGACTCGGCGCAGCAGGCGATTGGCAATCCGCGGCGTACCACGCGCGCGTCGCGCGATTTCGAAGGCGCCAGCCGGTTGCATGTCAACTTCGAGCAGGCTGGCCGAGCGGGTGACAATTCTCGCCAGCTCATCGTGGGTATAAAACTCTAGACGCGCCACAATCCCAAAGCGATCGCGCAGTGGATTAGTCAACATGCCGGCACGGGTGGTGGCCCCCACCAAAGTAAACGGTGGCAGATCCAGTCGCACACTTCTGGCGGCAGGCCCCTCGCCGATCATGATATCCAGCCGGTAATCCTCCATCGCTGGGTATAAAATCTCTTCGACCACCGGACTCAGACGGTGAATCTCATCAATAAACAGTACATCGTTGGGCTCAAGATTGGTCAGCAACGCCGCCAGATCACCGGCGCGCTCCAGCACCGGGCCGGAAGTCATGCGCAGATTGACGCCCATCTCTTTGGCAATAATATGCGCTAGCGTGGTTTTACCGAGGCCAGGCGGCCCAAACAGCAGCACATGATCCAGCGCTTCTTGGCGGCCACGGGCGGCATGAATGAAAATCTCCAGCTGGCCACGCGCTTTTTCCTGCCCCACGTACTCATCGAGC
>CAYTIV010000091.1:0-7697 GCA_964437895.1 uncultured Methylotenera sp. | reverse complement strand
CTCGCAATTGATAATGATGTCCATGTAGGTGAGTGCATGAGTGTATTCGCTCAGTATGTGCTACCTGAGTACCGAAATAAAAACATAGCCTCTCGGTGTATGAGAGAGGCAATCCGCATAACCAAGCTAACCAAGCTACGTGTACTAGCATACACTCATAGGGTTGGTGATTGGACTTATAAAACAACATATAGGAGAATACAATGAAAAAAGCTAAAGTAGATAACTCAGGTGCAGCAGCCGCAGCCAGAGCGCAAGCAGAAGCCCAAGCTATTAGTAACAACTTACGTCAGAACTTCCAAACGGATTTGAAGACTGATAATGTTACATCTGTTGATGCTGGTGGTGGCGCAGCTGCTGCCCTAGACACTACAGGTGGTAAACGTAAACGTCAGGGTCAAGGTCTAGCGTCACAACTAGGCATTAACGTATAGTATGGCAGTGCCTAGTTATAAGGCACTATTTGATAAGTTCAGAGACAGTACAGTTATAAGCCGATGCTTACAGTACGCTAACTGGACTCTGCCCTATCTTATGGCAGATGTAGTAAAGGCGGGTAGGAATGGTAGGGTACTAGTAGAGCGCGACTTTCAAGAGTTAGGCGCACTATTCGTTAATAACTTATCAGCAAAGCTTACCCAATTATTATTCCCTACTCAGTACCCATTCTTTCAAGCTAGCGCAAGCTCGACTTTTAAAGAGTTCGCTAGTACTAAGGGCTTTAATGAAGATGCCTTACGAGCTACATTCGCTAAGATGGAGATGGCAGCAAATAAACGCCTATTCATAAACTCAGGGTACGCAGCGTTAATCGTGGCGTTAAAACATTTGATTGTTACAGGTAATGTATTATTATATCGTGATAGTGCTAAAGGGCAAGTTATCGCGTACGGTGTACAGAACTTTAGTGTTAAGCGAGATGGTACAGGGGAGTTACTTGACTGTATCTTAAGAGAACTAACTACATTTGAAGCATTACCGCCTGACTTACAGAATGCACTACGAATTGCATCCCCTAGTAAGTACTCAAGACCTGAGACAACAGTAGAGAAATACACACGTATCCATAGAGTTTCACGTAATGGTAAAACTAACTTTGAAGTTTCACAAGAGGTAGACAACGTAAAGGTCGGTATACCGTCAGTATACCCTAAGAATTTGTGCCCGTTCATGTGTCCTACTTGGGTACTCATTGCAGGTGAGCATTATGGTCGGGGTATGGTCGAAGACTACGCAGGTGGCTTCGCTAGACTATCTGCACTATCAGAGGCAGCCGCCTTGTATGGCATTGAGATAATGCGAGTAGTTCATCTTGTAGGTGCTGGTTCAGGCAGTGACATTGATGACTTAGCAGGTTCAGAGTCAGGTGAGTGGGTACGTGGTGACCCTAACAATATTGCCGCGCATGAGGCTGGTGATGCGAATAAACTTGCAGTGGTAGAAAAGAGTATCGAGCAGGTAATTATACGCCTAGCTAAAGCATTCATGTATCAAGGTACGACTAGACAGGCAGAGCGTGTCACAGCGTATGAGATTCAGAAAGATGCACAAGAGGCAGAATATGCCTTAGGCGGTGTGTACAGTACATTATCTGGTGGTATTCAAATACCGCTAGCGCACTTACTTCTCACAGAGGTTAGTGATGTTGCTGAGGCTGGTTTAATTACTGGCGAGTTAGCGCCCGATGTCACGGCAGGTATTCCTGCACTTGGTAGGTCATCAGATGTACAAAATCTAATCATGGCTGCTCAAGAGATTAATGCTGTAATCCCTGTAACACAGATGGATTCCCGTATCAATCCTAAGCGAGTTGTAGATATGATTCTATCTGGTAGAAGCATCGACCAAACCTCAGTGTTCTTCACAGAGGCTGAACAGAAAGCAAACTCAGAAGCACAGCTAGCACAACAGCAAGCTCAAACCGCATTACAGACAGCAGATGCTCTCAAGAACTCAGGTGAGCAGTTACAAACGACATTACAAGGAGGCTAACGCTTGACTACAACAGTAACCCCAGTAAATATTCCAATGCCAGCACAAACCGAGGTACATATCCCTACACAGGGATTTTCAGTACCTCCAGCAGGGAAGCCTATTGCCTTGCCTAATCAGCAAGAGGGCTGGGTAAATCAGCAGCAAGCCGCTGTACAACCTCTACCAGTACAAGCTCAGGCACAGCCTCAGCAAATTCAAATGGACGAGGCAGGTATCGCAGCATTAATTCAAAAGGCATTACAGGGTCAGCCTACTGAGCAAGTAGCTCCAGTTGAGAAACCTAGCTGGATGCCTGAGGATTTAAACGCATTCGACGTTGCAGGGATTCAAGACCCTATTATCAAAAGTATGGCTACCATTCTACAAGGTGCAAGTGCAAACTTAGACCTTACAAGAGTCCTTAGCCGTGCATTGAGTACAGGTGATGTATCCTTAATTGACTATGCGTATCTGCATGAAAAGGGTGGCGCTAACGCAGCCCATCTTGCAGAAATTAGTAAAGGTATCGTTCAGGCAGTGTCAGCTAAGGCAGACGCTGTAACTAGTGAGATTCACACCTTAGTTGGTGGTGAAGCTAACTGGACTAGGAGTACAGCTGTATTCAATCAGTCAGCCCCTCAGGAACTTCGTGTTACTGTAGCGCGTATGCTTGATAGTACAGATGACTCTATCATTAAGGCAGGTGCTAAGATTGTAGCCGAATTCGGTAGGCAGTCTGGGCAGTTACCTCAGCTTGGCACAGGCTTGTTACAGAACAATGTAGCAGTTGGTGCAGGTTCAAGTGGCTTGAGTAAGACGCAGTTCCAAGCTGAATTAAATAAACTTAAACCAGACACACAGGGCTATTATGAAGCCCGTGAAGCATTATTTGCAAGACGTTCACTCGGCAAGCAAATAGGCTTATAACTTAACGAAAGGAAATACAAATGGCAGCAACATTATTTGCGGCAAATGAAAGCCGCGCTCACTGGTCAGGTGCTAACTCTGACGTAGATGTACACTTAGAAGCCTACGAAGGCGACATCGAGGGTTCATTCCGCGTAGAGTCAATGTTTCGCTCAAGCGGCTTAACAAACTTCAAATCAGTAGCAGGTAAGACTAATACATGGCGTGGTGACCGTGTTGGTGGTGCAGTAGTGAAAGGTCGTAAATCTGGTGAATCAGTTGACGCTACTAAAATCGTTAATGAGAAATTATTGATTACTGTAGATACTACTTCATACATTCGTACACCGATTGACTACCAAGATGATTGGACAGCGCCAGACTTCCAAGCAGAATACTCAGCAGAACATGGTTCAGCACATGCTAAGGCATTTGACCAAGCACACATCATTCAGTTGATTAAAGCTGGCTCATGGTTAGCCCCTGATTCATTAAAGGCTACAGGTGCATTCAATGATGGTATCGCTACTATCATGACAGGCTTCGCAGCTCCAGCAGCTACAGCATTGTTGACAGCAGCTGAGGTTAAAGCTGACCTTATTGTGCAAGCACATAAGAACGCATTAGCTACATTCGTTAAACGTGACTTAGGTGGCTCACTTGCTGAGTTCGTTACCTTAGTAGAGCCTGATACATTCAACGCTTTACTAGATAACCGTAAACTTATGAACGTGGACTTCCAAGGTGGTAACGGTGCTAATGATTACTCACAACGTCGTGTAGCATGGTTAAATGGTTGTAAAATCATTGAGACACCTCGCTTCCCTACAGCCGCGATTCCTGCTCACTTCTTAGGTCCAGCGTTCAACGTATCAGCCGCAGAAGCTAAAGCACGTATCATAATCTTCCATCCACGTAAGACATTAGTTACAGTTGAGGCTCAGCCTATGACTGTGCGTGTATGGGATTCAGAGCAAGAGTTTGCAAACATCTTAGATAGCTACACAATGTACACCGTGGGTATTAAACGTGGTGATGCGGTAGCTGTGTTGTTCTCAGACTAATCAATTAAGGGAGGTACTCGAAAGGGTATCTCCTTTCTTTTTAATGGGGGTTTAACTTGAAGTTATTAGACGCAGTAAACTTAGTACTTCCGAAGCTAGGAGAGAGGGCGGTTACGTCACTTGAAGTTAAGCATCCTACGCTGGCGATAGTACTACCAATTGTGGAGGCAAGACTCCGCATTACATTAAACAGAGGCTGGTGGTTCAATGAGTATCCTTATACAGTACCTCTAACCTCAGATAACGAAGCTAATCTAGGTGCAGATACACTACGCTTCTTACCTGATGCACCAGACACAGCTGTACAACGTGGGCATAGATTGTTCAATCCAGTTACACTCATGTACACATTCACTGAACCTATTAAAGGCGTAGTTACACAGTACGTGTCCTTCGATGACCTACCAGAGTCAGTAGCTACGTATGTGTTCTATGCAGCACTCTCAGAGGCTTATGCTACAGATTTAGGCATCACTCAAGAGCTACAGCTATGGCAATCTTTAGCAGCTTCAAGCTGGTCAGATATGCTAGCAGAACATTTACGGAATAAACGGTATAGTACTAAGCGTTCAGGTAAATGGCGTAATATGATTCGGGCAATGCAATCATGAGTACATACGAGAGTGCGTTTAAATCCCTATTACAGGGTGTGTCTCAGCAATTACCTCATGAGCGATTAGCTGGGCAGGTATCTTCCCAAGTAAATATGGTTAGTGACCCAGTTACTAATTTAAGACGTAGGGCAGGTATTCAGTTTAACAGTGCATGGCAGTGGGCGAACACACACACTAATAATATTATCGGTTGGTTCACGGATATTGGCGGGGTACGAGTACATATTATCCTTAATTGTGTAGATGGTTGGGTGCTAATTTTAGACGAGAACTACACGCAAATTGGCGCAGTAGGTCCAACACCATATTTAGTTGCTAACGATATTAAGAGCATTAGGGCTACCTCAGTAGGTAATGAGTTCTTCATTGCCAACCTAGAGAAGCGCCCTGTATTGAACTATGGGGATACATCACCTAATCCTGAGTACAGTGGCTTTTTCTATGTAACCTCAGGTGCTTTTAGTAAGGGATACAATGTATCTATAGTACACTCAGCAGGTACTGTAAATGCAAGCTATACTACTCCAAGTGGTACTGGTGCAGGTGATGCGGCTTTAAGTACCCCTGAGTACATTGCAGAGCAGTTGTACACTCAGATTGTACAAGCGGCTAATGCACTTAATAGGATTAGGTTGGTTAGTACAAATATCGTGTTAGCAAAGCCATACAACGGTTCGGCAGTTTTATATAATTCAGGTATTGAGATTAATGTAGGTACTGCTACAGTACCTATCTGGAGGCTTATGGCTCTAGGTGAGGAGATTGATGTTACTGACATAGCCGCTGGGAAGTTACGTGTAAGGGTATCAGGTACATACCAGATTAGTTCTACTAGTGGTGGCTATAACAATGGTACGGGTTCTGGTGTAACTACAACATACTACTATAATGGGGGTACGTACGCATTCTCATTTTTAGGGCGTGTAGGGTCTACTTGGCTACCGACAGCTTTTACATCTAGTACTGGCACAGTCCCTACTACCCTCCCAGTAGCAACTAACTGGGTTCAGACTATAACGCCTGTTTTAGCTAGCTCAGTAACATCTAATGTCAACGCAGGGGCTAACCCAGACCCGTTGTTAATTATACAGCGAGACGGTCCTTACGTATTCTTAAGTCGGGCTAATTCAGTGCTAAGTGTTAATACAACAGTAGGTACAGGGTTCATGATTGCGAGTAAATCTCAGGTTGTTACATCTGTAGCTAACTTACCATCAAGACTTCCTGCAATAGGGGATGGATTTAGGATTAGGGTTGGCTCGGGGGATAACCCACAGTACTATCGGTACACCCATGCAAAGACAGAGTGGATTGAAACTGCTAAGTGGGGTTCTCCTATAAGTCTATCTAACATGCCACTAAGTATAGCCCTAGATTCCAACTTAGTATGGAAAGCCCGTACACTCCCGTATGAGGGGCGCAATGCTGGTGACGATACTAGTAACCCTACACATGAGTTCATGCAGTACGGTATCACTGGCATGGGTACGTATCAAGGTAGGCTCGTGCTACTAAGCGGACCGATGGTGAGTATGAGTGCAAGTGGTAAGCCGAGGAGATTCTTCCGAAGCACACTCACCTCATTACTTAACTCAGACCCTATTGAGATAGGTTCAGGTATGAATAGCTCCGCAGCGTATGAGTATGCTATACCGTTCCAAAAGGACTTGATACTATTTAGCCGTAAGTACCAAGCAGTAGTGCCTAGTGCAAACACTGCTATCACACCGAGTAATGCTACAGTAGTTCCTACGAGTTCCCATGAGGTAGATACAACAAGTTCCCCCATTACATTAGGGCGCACATTGATGTACTGCTCACCGCGTAGCTCAGAGTTCTTCGGGGTAATGGAAATGTTACCTAGTAACTACACTGAGTCTCAGTACGTATCTCAGGACAGTACACCGCACTTACCTAAGTATATGGCAGGTAGATGTAGGTTTGCAGTAGCATCAGGCGTATCTAACCTAGCGTTATTTGCACCTACAGGTGACCTACGTACTCTTATAGTGCATGAGTACCACTGGGATGGTGATAACAAAGTACAGCAAGCATGGCATCAATGGGTGCTACCGTACGACTTAGCGTATGCTTATTTTGCATCTGATAAGATTACACTTATATTTACTAATAATGGAACGGTCGTTATAGGTACGTTAGACCATAAAGAGGGTATAACAAGTACAGCAACGACTAGACCGCCTATGGTAGATTTTAGGTCATATGTTATTAATAATGCAGGGGAGTTGCAAGTACCCTCGTGGATGCTACAGTTCGACCCTAATATAGCTAGTAGGTTAGTGGCAGCAAATACAGGTGGGGTTCTGGCAGGGGAGGCTATGGGTACTACTGTAGGAGCATCGGGGTACTCATTAATCACTGACGCATCCCATGTTAATACGCTAAACTCAGGTGGACTACTTAATAAAGTAGTGCTAGGTATACCTTACTACAGTGGGGTTATTCCAACACCGCCTATGGTGACTGACCGAAACCAAGAGGTAATCCACTCAGGTAAGGCTACATGCTTAAGGTACAACATAGGCACTAAAAAATCTTCGGAGTACAAGGTACAAGTTACTGATAGGTCAAGTTCCGCTGATGAATATAGCCAGCCTACATTGAACTATAGTAGCTCAGAGTTAGAACTTGGTAAGCGAGTATTCGCTGACTCAGACATAGCTATAGTTCCATGTAGGACAGACTTACGGAGTACTAATGTTGAGATTAGCACTGAGGGTACTGGTGAGTTAAATATTGTTTCGCTTGAGTACGTAGCGAAGTTTCATCCTAAAATAACACGGAGGTAATATGGGTAAAGAAGTGGTGCTTGCTAGCACAAACGTAGTACAACAGGCTAGTAATATCGCTAGGTTAGTTCAGGCAATTCACACTGAGGGTATTGGACTACCAGCAGAGGCATTCCCTGTTAAGCACCACTTCGCACCTATGCAGTACGCACGTGAAATGCTTATCCCTAGGGATACTCTAGTAGTAGGTAGAGTACACAAGCATTCCCACGTTAATATAATTAGTGCTGGTGCGTGTACGGTGTACAGCACTGGTATTGGGGAGGAGTACATACAAGCTCCATGCACTTTTGTATCCCATGCAGGGGTACAGAGAGTAATAGTAGCAC
>CAYTIV010000090.1:0-7716 GCA_964437895.1 uncultured Methylotenera sp. | reverse complement strand
ACCGCCCAACTGGCGACGACCAGCAGCTGGTCGCTGTAAAAGTTGTTCAGTTGCAGGCGCGAGTTGCTGGATTGCCCGCTTAAATAAAGCAGCCCACCAAACGTCTCGCCGACATAGACTTCACCATCCTGTTTGCGTATGGGGGTGCCCGACAGCCCATCGCTGCCAAGCACTGTCAGCCCGGCATCTGCGCCTTCAAGTAAGCTGATGCGGTCAAAACCGGTACGCCAGAGGGCATAGTGATCGGCGCCGGCGAGATTGATTTCTACCTGCCCGGATTCGATGTTGCCTAGGTAATACACTGAGATCGTTGCATCGGCGAGGCCAATGAGTGCGCCATCCAGTGTGAGCGCCGCGTCAGGCCCTGTTGAGAGTGGGGTCGTCAATGCATTTTGTAGGCCCGTTACAATAGCCGTATCATTCGTGCCATTCGTCAGCTTGCTCATGGCATCATTCGTGCCATTCGCCATCATGCGCATGATGGCAATTTGCGAGGGCACATCGCCGCCGGGCACGTTTTCGCTGGTAAAGCCAGCGCGGTCTCTACCTAAGCTAGGGTTTGCCGTCGCCGCGACATCCCAGAGTTGTCTGGTCAGTGCGAATGGGGAGTTAAACGCGTTACCCGTCGTGTTGCCCGTGGCCAGGAGTGCCGCGCTATCGCGCGCAGTGGCGAGGTAGCCCTGGGCACTTTCCAGTTCCGGTGTGCGGCTGACTTTGAGATTGTTGGCTACGGGCACGTCGGTCCACACGGCATCGCGCAGGCTTTGTATGTCGGCTGCGGCCGCTCCCCAGCGGGCCGCACCGTGTCCGCCAGCCGTGCCTGCGGTGGCCGAGAGCGCATCTGCTACATACTGGCTAGCTGTTTTGGCGGTAAAGGTGGCATTCACATTGAGTGTGCCGGATAAAGAGAGTCCGGCATAGTTGACGCTCACGCCATCCGTCGTAAACGTCGTGGCACCACTGGCCTGCAAGCGTATGGGTTGCACCAGTGCCGCGGCATTGGTGGTTGTGTTTGAAAGTGCTGGGAGCGTTTTTAACGGGCTATAGACGCCATCGGGCGTGCATTGGAGAAAGGTTGCAGGGCACACCCATGTGACATCTAGATTGAGTGATCCAGGGGCGCTGAGTAGCCCGCCGCTTAAGGTTGCGCCTGCCTCTATTCGTGTCAAGGGGCGTTGCGCCGAAGGCAATGTTGAGACGCCTGGCTCATTCAACGAAATAAATTGATTGCCCCTGAGATCAATCGACAAGCTGCCACTCGTGAATGTACCTAGCCTGCTACTTAAAAATCGCGCGTTGGCCTTCGTCGGGTCCAATGTCAATAGCTTGTCAATGTGGTCGCTGTACGCGGTGATATCCACGCCATCTTCCGTGACGGTGGTGGTTCTGTTTAGGATGGCGATCTCGTTAAAGGATAGCCGCATATTGGTCGCGATTTCTGTGGCGAAGGCCTGGAGTGGCAGGCATGCCGCCAACACTAGCATGGCGGTATAAGGATTGCGGTAGCGCTGGATGGTCAACATGACGAACCCTTTACCCATTGAGGGCGTAGATTAAGAATATTTCAAGACTAGAGGAATATGCATGAAAAAGGCACCCCCTGTTCAGGGGGTGCCTTGATGGGTATTACCGCGAGGCTGTCTTTAGCGGTGATTCAGGCAGGCTGCTTGCGCGCTCTAGGCCAAGCTCACATCAAGCATGCATTTTGCGGGTGCGCTTCAGTCCACCGATGCCCAGCAAGCCCAAGCTCAGCATCAGTGCCGAAGTTGGTTCTGGCACACTGCTCACCATCTGCCCATACTGGATATGATCGACTTCTATCCCGCCGCCGCCTGTGCTGATCCTGATGGATTTGATGCCGCCAGCAAACTGCACGCCAAAAAAGCGGTCGTCAGCAGTGGTGCCCTCAAAGGTGTTGTCGGGGATGCCAAAATAGGATTGCGTCGCCAATGATTGACCGGATGCATCGGTGGCAGTAAAGGTGATCGCCCCTGAGCCGTCTGTCCACACCAAACCGAATGCAGTAGGCATTGGGCCGCTACCCACATAGGTAAAAGTGACATCCCCCGAAAACCAGCTGTGGCCACGATTGCCCAAACCATCTATGGACCCATCATCAGCGTCTACCGAATCTACGAAAGTACCCCAGATGGACGCATCTATGATGCTACCTGCGCTGGCAGTGAGTGAACTGTCCAGACTGTTATCTTCCAGATCATCCAACAATATTGGGCTGCCTCCCAGGTAAAAACCAGTCGGAATGTCGCTGGCTGAGAGGTAGACAGTTGGACCCCAGAAAATGGCCGAAGGGGTCACGGCAGCTTGTGCACTAGAATAGCCTGCCAAGAGCGCAACCACAGAGCATACTAGTGCCAATTGTTTTTTTGTTTGCATGATTAAATCTCCTCTGGATATTGATCAGTATCTATATTACATCCTATGCCTTTTCAAGGCGAGCGAGTATCCCCTAAATGGGGGGGGAAGTGGTGTGTTGCAGGCTATGCAGGGGCAGACGCAAAAGCAGGCGCAAGCCGCCGGTTTTGACCGGTTCAAACCGAAGATCTCCGCCCAACAGCGTGGCCCGCTTTTGCATGTTGTTGAGGCCGCGGCCTCTCGACCGTTCGCTGTCTTCGGGCAGGCCGATACCGTTGTCCAAGATTTCCAGTTGCAGCTCGTGGTTGGAGTGATGCAAGCGAACCTTGACCTGGCTCGCCTGTGCATGGCGAATCACATTCGAGATGGCCTCTCGGATAATACGGCCCAGATTGAGTACTTGTGGTTGCGTCAGAAGAAGTGGAAGGTCTCTCATCTCCAGCACCCAAACCAATTGGATATTGACGTCACTCAGGCGTTTTTCGCACTCGATGCGGTAGTCTGCCATCGCGTCTGTTAACGGCATATGTTCTGTCCCGGCGCGCGACACCACATCACGCAAATCTTGCAGCGCAGACCTAGCCAGTTCTGCATTGTTGGGGTTTTGCGCGCGGTACACCAGTGTGAGCAGTTTGGCCCCTAGGTCGTCGTGCAGGTCTTGGTAAATCCGTTCACGTTCCTCCAGTGTGGCTTGCTCCTTGAGAATGGTTTGTAGCTGCTCAAAGTTTTGATTGAGTTCTGCATGCTTGGAGATCACCCGCTGTTCGAGCTGCAGATTGAGCTGCTCGTAATTGTTGAGTGCCCCCACATAGCGTGAAGTCATCATCAAGCCAACAATCAGAAACAGCATGGGGGCCGAAAACTGCATCAGATATTCCTCATCACTCACCCGCAGGCTGAGTGATGAAATATTGGTGTGTATCAGCCAGTCATGAAAAGCGAACAGCAGGATCACGCTCAAGGTTAGCAGCAGCAAATTTGCATCCTTGTTGCGGTGCATAATCCCCTCTTTGGCCAGCAAGCTCAGCCCGAATAGCACCACGATCATGGTGACCAGATGCCAGAAGTCGGTGACATCGTTAAAGTAGGCCGTTGGCGTACAGAGCAGTGTGAGTGGCGACAGGATGAGAATGGCCCACAGCAATTGATTGAAACGTTTGAGGCGGATGCCAACAAAATCCAGCAGGGAGATCAGCCATAACGTGGCGATGGCCTGAAAGCTCGCATTCACCAGCAACTCCCATAGTGGGGTGGGCAGGGGCGCACTGATGATGTAAAAATTGAGGGATTGTAGCGCCCAGACAAATGCAGCCAGCCCAAACAGACCATAAGCGGTATCCTGCTTGCGGCGCCACCACAAGCTAAGCATCAGCAACCCTATCCCAATAATGAGCAGGCTGGAGGTTTGGTTAAGCGTGATACGAATGAATTTGGCCTGCTCATAACGCGGTTGCAAGGTATGCAGCAGGTCGATGACGGGCGGATAAAGCATGCCCTGCGAGTGCTGCGGCGACAGGATTCTGACGTAAAGCTGGTTATCTTTAGCTTGGAGCACGTCGGGTGGAATGGGGAATAGCAGCGGCCGATTCCAGTGTCGTGCCACGGGCTCTGTAAACGCCCCGCCAGAGCCTATTTTATGACCATTGAGATAAGCCTCACCATTGAGGCTCAGTCTGGAGAGGTACAGCGCATACAAGGCGCGGCTATCCATGTCAGCATAGTCAAATTTGAATTGATACCAGCCATTGCCAGAAGCATTCGGATGATTGATTTTCCACAGGTCTGGCAACGAGATGCGCTGCCAAGGCGCGCTGGCGGTAGGGGGTAATGCTTGATCGCTGAATGTAAACCATCCCTGATTGATTTTGATTCCAGTGTTTGTGGCCGCCGCTATGTCTGTTGCCGGCATGGCCAGTGGCGCGAAAACCAGCAGCCAAACGCCCAGCACCATGCGGATTAGCTTACGGAGGGCAGGCATCAGCGTCATGGCTTATCTAAACAGTGTGATCACTTGCAGGTAAAAGTCGCGGACATCGACAAAGTTTCGTCCGGCAAACGTATCCTGCATTTCAAGTTTAACAATCACTGGAAAAGGCAGCTTCCCCTGTTGCCAGGCTTGGATGCCACTCCAAGTGGCGCTGAGTCGATATTGGTCGGCCCGGGTGTAGGTATGCTGCTCTAGGCTGGAGGTGTCGGTGCCCAGGTTGGAGTGATAGGCATCAGCGTTTTTTTCATAGCGGTGCCAGGTAGTGGCAAACCGCCAGTTGGACCAGCGATAGCCGAGTTCGATATCTGTCTCGTAGTAATCTCCCAAATTACGCTTCAGGCGCTGTTTGGTATTGGCCAGGGCTAGAATCTGGCCGGGTTCTGGCACGCGCATGGTGGCTTTGTCTGCCATTTGCCAGTTGTAATCGGCCAGCAGGCGCAGATCGACGTTGCCACCCAAGTCGCGGAAATACTCAAAACGCGTGCGGATGTCGTTACTGCCATCGCCGATGGGGGTGTCGAGCAAATTGTCGGGGTCGTCTCTTTTGGCCAGCCCAACGCGCCAGCCCAAGCCCAGAATCAGGCTCTCGCCGGGAGACTTGAACGCACGCCATAACACCCCCAATGTTGGGTCGCCCAGCCCTTCAGTGCGGGTATTCTGAATGGTTTTGTATTGATAGCCAAACGCCGGGTTGGTGAGCACATTTTGCACGCCGGCGGTGCCCATGGTGGTGACGCCGCCACCCACTGGCGCAAACGGAAAGTTACTGCCGCTGATGGGCTGGCTGGCGTCAAATGCGGGATTGGCGCCCACCGTACCGCCATCCACGCCGAAGTTGACGCGGGTGTGGGAGGTGGCATAAGGGATAATCGCACCGAGAGTGAGGTCCTGCGTCAGGCCATAGCCTATCGTCAGTATGCTGGCGTCGGTACGGGTTTCGCGGCTGAAGCGGGTGGTCCCCAACGAGGCACCCGCCCCGAGCGGGGAGAGTGCAGGAAAAATACTGGTATTTAAATCGATGCGATCAAAGCGGTCGCCCGCATCGCGCAAATGACCGTGATTGTCATAACGCTGATCGAAGTCGTTGCTACGCTGCTCTAACCGTATGCCCCAGCTGTGCTCGGGGGCCATGGTGTCCAGTGCAAAATACGAAGCGGTCGGCACTTGGTCCAATGCACGTGCAGTCTGGCTGCCAAATACACAATACAGGCAGGCGGCGGAGAGGAGGACGTGTGGCGACAAGGCAGGTAAACGCAGTAGGGTATCAGTCATCAGTGTATTCGAATTATTATTAAAAATAATCCCCCTGTTTGCGGGGGTGTGCTGCGATGAATTTCGTATATAGTCGCTGTTTTAACATCCCCATCATGCCGGCGGCCACGACAAGCGCATGCAGGCGCACACCGTAGAGTTTGAGAACGCGATCATGAAAACAGCTTTTATTCTTGAGGATACCCCCGAGTCACAGGTGTGGTTGTCTGAAGTGTTGCGTCTGAGCTTCCCTGAGATTCAGATTCAGTCAGCCAACCAAGTTTCCCAAGCGATTTCCCTGTTGCCTGGTCTTCCTGTGATAGAGATTGCCCTCATCGATTTAAGTCTACCAGATGGCAGTGGGGTTTCGGTGATTGAATGGTTTAATCGCTATTCTCCACAAACAATCTGTGTCGTTGCCAGCATTTTTGACGACGATCACCATATTTTTCCGGCCTTGCGCGCAGGCGCGCATGGCTACCTGCTCAAAGATCAGCCACAGACGGCCATTGTGCAAGCTTTGAATGGCATTGTGACCGGACAGCCACCTTTGTCACCCGCCATCGCCCGTAAGTTATTGCGCCATTTTCACGAGCCGCTTAATCAGGCCGCGCCGCCTGCCTTGCTCACGGAGCGCGAAAAAGAGGTGCTGTCGATTATTGCCAAAGGCATGACTATGGTGGAAACCGCCAATATGCTCGGCCTTAAGCGCAATACTATCGCTGGTTACGTCAAAGAAATCTACCGCAAGCTGAATGTATCTTCACGGGCCGAAGCCGCCATTACTGCGCAAAAAATGGGGCTGATTTAATTCGTAGCCACCTAATTTAATTCGTAGCCACCTATGGTTGCGGCCTTGTTTGTTTTGTCGGCGCAGGCCGTCTCTTCTGATTTCTTGCGCGGTATAATCTTTCGCATAACAATGAAAGACAAGGAAGAGATGAATGACGACTAGACTGAAATGGGGCATTTTAGGGGCCGCGCGCGTGAATGAACGCTTGTTGCCAGCCATCATTGAGGCCAGTAATGCCCAGCTGGTGGCGATAGCTAGCCGCAGAGCCGGTGCGGCACAGGCGACGCTAGATAAATATGCGCCTGGTGTCACTGGCGTCACCTGTTATGACGACATGGATGCGCTGATCCATGATGCCAATGTCGAGGCAGTCTATTGCCCGATGGCCAATGAGGAACATGCCGAGTGGGCGTTGCAGGCGATCGCCGCGGGCAAGCATGTGTTGATTGAAAAGCCGATGGCGACACAGCTGGCCGATATAGACCGTATCGAAGCGGCGGCCAACGCCAAGGGTGTCACCGTGATGGAAGGCTTTATGTACCGCTTTCATCCGCAACATGCCAAGGTGGCCGAGCTGCTGGCTTCTGGCTTGATCGGCGACGTGTTGTCCTGCCGTGCCAGTTTTTCATTTTTAATGGCGCCTGCCCGCATGTATCGCATCAACCGCGATATGGCACACGGCGGGGGGGCGATGTGGGATATCGGCCCCTACGCTATTCATGCGTTGCGCTGGTGTTTTGGCGGCGGGCAGAGCCCCGTCGAGCCTGTGCATGTGACCGCTTATGGCAAGTTGAATGCACATGGCGCGGATGTGGTCGCCAGCGGTGTACTGGATTTTGGGCCAGATGCCCAGGGGCGTGCGCGTTTCGGTCATTTTGATGTGAGTTTTGAGCGTGGCCGCAAGGCCGAGTATGAGTTGATTGGCGACCAAGGCTGGATCAAATGCCACAATATGTGGGCGTATCCGGGCGACGCGCCAGTGATTAGCTGGGAGGCGGGTGGCAAGTCAGAAACCATCGTATTGCCCAAAGCTAACCACTTCAATTTAGAGATTGAACATTTTGGCGATTGCGTGCGCTATGGCAAAACACCATTGCTCACTTTTGACGATGCGCGTGGTAACTGCAAGGCGATTGAAGCTGTGATTGCGGCGTTGAAGCGCTAAAGAAATTAGGATTTTTGCAATAAAAAAGGATGCCCAGGCATCCTTTTTTATCATCTAGGCGTGATTAAATCTTTCCATCCAGGCCCATCTGGTAATACTTATGCACGATTTTTTCCTGGTTTTCCAATAACCAGTCAATGCTAGGCT
>CAYTIV010000089.1:0-7804 GCA_964437895.1 uncultured Methylotenera sp. | reverse complement strand
CGCTGGCAAAAAACAGCAGACTGAGTAAGACCTCGGAAAGCGCCAGTGCACGTGCCAACCCTGCTTCGGACCAAGCCCTGACTGCACCTTCGGTGAAATAAAACAGAATCAGCATGCCTGACCACTGGTAGGTGTAGCGTTTGCCGCGCAAGATGCCAAAAACCGGCCCCAGCAATGGCAGCGCTTTCAAAAATAGCAGGCTGCCGCCGGCGTGTAAGGGCGCTAGAAAAATCTCCCAAGCTAGGCACAGCATAATCAGGCCGAGCAGGCTGATACTGGCGCACCATCGACTGATGCTTAATTGGTGTGAGGTCATGATTTGCTCGCTTGCGTCAAGGCCACCAGCGCTTTACGCGCATCCATGGCGTTCATGACTGGGTGATCGAAGCCAAAGCGCAACACGCCTTGTGTTTCTTCACCTTGGTGGTAGCGCACATCAAAACCATCGGCATCCAGGCCGATCATTTCTGCATGGTCAGCCGAAATGCCGTGCACATGCTGGCAATATTGCAGCAGACTGTCTTTGTGATCTTCATTCATATGCGCCACGATGCCGCCTTCTTGAGACGCCAACATGCTGTCAGTGAGGTCGTTGTTGAGCGCATTGCCTTCAAACCAGCCCATTCTGCCAAAGCCGGCGATATAACGTACTTGCTCGACCTGAATGCGGTAAAAGTGAAAGTCATGCATGTCAAAATAACTCGCCGCTTGCGGCAGGTAGCGCAGATAGCGCGCGCGTAAGTCCTCATCTTGCTTGTCGCAGTGAATCGCCTCGCCCATCAGAGTCAAACGGGCATTGGCCTGTAGGTCTTCTGCGCCGGAAAAAACTAGGAGTGACACTTTGGGGTTTTCAAGGATGTTCTTGGTGTGCTCGGCAATCGTGCTGATTAAAATCACCGGCTCGGCCTGCTGGTTGCAGACAAAAGGTGCGACTGAGCCGAAAGGAAACCCGGGATATTTCATCGAGTGTGTGGACAGGATGGCGTGACGGGTTGAAAGCAAAAATTGGCGCGCTTCGCGGGCAAGGGTAGCTGACATGCGTAAGGTTCCTGATTAAAGCGTTGAGTGCAATTTGAGTGCAGTTTCGGCCAGGCGTTTCCCCAGTGCCATGCACAGTTTTTTTTCATCGTCCGAGATCGGCTGATCATCCATGGCGCCACCAATATGGCTGGCACCGTAAGGCGTGCCGCCCGTTTTGGTCGTGCCCAGCTGCGGCTCGGAGTAGGGGAGCCCCAGCAACAGCATGCCATGATGCATCAAGGGAATCATCATCGTCATCAGCGTCATTTCATTGCCGCCGTGCAATGAGCCACTCGAGGTAAATACTGCGGCTGGCTTGCCAATCAGTGCTCCCTTGAGCCATAAACCAGCGGTGCCATCGAGAAAATACTTCATGGGCGCAGCCATGTTGCCAAAGCGGGTTGGGCTGCCCAACGCGAGGCCTGCGCATTCTTCTAGATCCTGAGCGCTGGCATACGGTGCGCCTGTGGCAGGAATGTCTGCTTCGGTCGCCTCGCAAGTGGCTGAGACTTTAGGGACCGTGCGTAACCGGGCGGTGGCACCGGGTACACTCTCCACCCCACGTGCGATTAATTGCGCCATCTGCTTGACGGCGCCGCCTTGGGAGTAATAGAGCACTAGGATTTCAGTCATGATGTACGGGTTTCGTTAACGGCGCTTTTCGAGAGGGCACATATCTTTTTCCGCGATGGCAACTAGGCCAGCGTGAAATATACGCACTGAATATACACGATCAAGTTTACCAACATTTGAACAAGCGGCAATCCTTTTGGCGGGTAAAAGACTAGGATGCCTGTTAATGGATCATCAATCTGATCGCGAATTTAGCGCCTGCACATCTATCTTTATCAGAAAAAACGTCCTGCATGTGGCAGGACGTTGATGGGGGCATTCACAACAGCTGGGCGCGATCAACTCGCCCAGAGTCACTGATGGAGCCGGTGCTTATTGGCTGATATGTTTGACCAAGGCGCTGGCTTTGCCGGTATAGGTGGCGGGTGTCAGTGCCAGCAGTGCTTGTTTAGCATCGGCCGGAATCTGCAGCGTTTCGATAAAGCTATGCAGAGACTGTTTGTTGATACCCCCTTTGCCGCGGGTCAGTTCTTTGAGTTGCTCGTAGGGGTTTTCGATGCCGTACCGGCGCATCACGGTCTGAATGGGTTCTGCCAGCACTTCCCAGCTGTTATCCAGATCTTCGTTCAGACGTTGCGGATTGATTTCGAGTTTGTTCAAGCCGCGCAGGCAGGAGTCGTAACCCAGCAAGGTATAACCGAAAGCCACCCCCATGTTACGGAGCACGGTGGAGTCTGTCAGGTCACGTTGCCAACGCGAAATGGGCAGCTTTTCTGCCAGATGACCCAACACGGCATTGGCCAACCCCAGGTTGCCCTCGGAGTTTTCAAAGTCAATCGGGTTAACTTTGTGCGGCATGGTGGAGGAGCCGATTTCACCCGCTTTGACTTTTTGCTTGAAATAACCCACGGAGATGTAACCCCAGATGTCGCGGTTGAGGTCGATCAGAATGGTATTGATCCGCGCCAGGGTGTTATACAGCTCAGCCATGTAGTCATGGGGTTCGATCTGGATAGTCATTGGGTTATAGGTCAGGCCCAGTGATTCGACAAAGCGTTTGGCAAAGCTTTCCCAGTCAAATGCAGGGTAAGCGGAGAGGTGGGCGTTAAAGTTGCCCACGGCGCCATTGATCTTGCCCAGCACCTCGTTGGCTTGCAATTGTTTGAATTGGCGTTGCAGGCGATAGACCACGTTGGCAAGCTCTTTGCCCATAGTGGTTGGGCTGGCCGTTTGGCCATGCGTGCGTGACAGCATAGGCTGATCCGCCAATGCGTTTGCCAGCTCGGTCAGGCGTGCAATGACGGTTTGCAGATTGGGTTGCATCACGGCATCACGTGCAGATTTGAGCATCAGTGCATGTGACAGGTTGTTGATATCCTCTGAGGTACAGGCAAAGTGAATGAACTCGCTGGCCTTTTTGATTTCCGGGTTACCGTCAAACTTTTCTTTGAGCCAGTATTCGAGCGCTTTCACGTCGTGGTTGGTACGCATTTCAATGGCTTTGACCTGCGTGGCATCTGCTTCGCTAAATGCTGCAATGGCCGCATCCAGTTCGGCGATGGTTTCGGCGCTAAAGGGGGCAATTTCAGTCAGCTCGGGGGCAGCGCTCAAGGCTTTCAACCAAGCCACTTCTACCAGTGCGCGATATTTGATCAGCGCATATTCACTGAAGTATGGACGGAGCGGATCCAGTTTGGATTGATAGCGACCATCAAGCGGGGAGAGTGCATTGAGCGTGGTGAGTGACGTCATGAGTAAAAAACTTATCGGTTCAAAAGCCGATATTTTACCCAATCCCGTTGCACTTGTCTTTGTTGAATATGTTGAAGCGTGACTGAAAACCCGACGACCGTGTGCCAAATTTGTCGATTAAAACCGCGTTGTTTGGTAAATTGTGGCTGATTTCATCGTGACATAATCAAGCCCACTATAAAAGAATCACACATGAAACGCCTCCCATTCCTTTCATATCGCCTGCTGGCAGGGTTATGCCTGTCATGGTGTCTGCTCTGGACGCAGATACTGGCGGATGACTATGTGCTGGCGATGCTGGAAAAAATCCGGCAGCGTTACGGGGAGGAGGCGTATCAGAATGTCATGCGTTTGAATGACCTGTTCTCGCAAATTGCCGCTGCCAGTGAAATGACCAAGGTGGCGATGGTGAATGACTTTACCAATCAACACGTACTTTTTACCGATGATATCAACCTCTGGGGCATGGATGATTACTGGGCCAGTCCGCTGGAGACTTTTGGTAAAGGCGCGGGTGACTGCGAAGACTTTAGTATTGCTAAATATACCTTGCTCAAAAAACTGGGCGTCTCCCAAGATAAACTGCGTTTGACTTACGTGCGTGCGCGCATGCCCAGTGGCTCTATCCGCGCGCACATGGTCATGGCTTACTATGCCACCCCTAATAGCGATCCGCTGATTCTAGATAATCTTAATTTTGAGTTGTTACCGGCCTCCCGACGCAGCGATCTGGCGCCGGTGTTCAGCTTTAACGACAAAGGATTGTTCGTGGCAAATAATCCTAATATGCGGGCGGGTTCGCCCTCAAATATCTCCAAATGGCGTGATGTATTGACACGTATGCGACAGGACGGTCTGGAATGATAAAAAACCTGATGGAAATATGGTTATTGTTGGGGCTTAATGCTAGGCTAGTCTCATGCCTGCAGCCGCGTCAGGGCTTGGCCCGCGCGATCCCAGGAAAGCAAGAGGTGTTTTAAATGTCACTCATCAAACAAATACGCATAGCGATTTCGGCCATTATTTTGATGGTGGCTGCCGGATGTCTGTTCTGGGGGGTCTACGATGACCACCGTTTCATGGCTGAGCAGCTACAAAAGAAAAACAATGACAATGCCAATGGTCTGGCCATTACGCTTTCTAATATTCAGAAAGACAATGTCACGGTCGAACTGATCGTCAGTGCGCAATTCGATATGGGCCACTATCGCCGTATTGCCATCGTCTCACCCGATAACAAGGTCATGATGGAGCGTACCAATCACAATGCGCACTCTTTGGCGCCTGCTTGGTTCCGCTCTATTTTTTCGGTCAGCATTCAGCCGGGTGTCGCCAATATTCAATCTGGCTGGCAACAATATGGCACGCTGATCATGGAAAGCGAGCCGTCGCTCGCTTATGACCAATTGTGGGAGACCTCTCGCCATGCGGTCATGTGGGCATTGATGGTGGCATTTTTGAGCTACGTGATTTCAGGCCTTTGGTTGAAAAGAATACTGCGCCCACTGGATGAGGTGATTGGCCAGGCCGAGGCCTTGGGCGAACGCAAATACATTACCATTGACGAGCCCAAAACCGAGGAATTCAAAAAGCTAGTACACACCATGAATACCTTGTCGGACCGGGTTAAATCTATGGTGACAGCCGAGTCTGAGCGTTTGAACACCTTTAATCAGCAGATTAACTATGATGAAGTGACCGGTTTGATGAACCAGTCGCACTTTACCAACACAGCCTCTGTCGCGCTCAAGAATGAAGGTTTTGTTGAGGGCATGCTCATCTTGGTGCAGTTGCGCAATCTGGCCGATATCGACAAGCAGTTGGGCTACAGTGTGACCAATCAACTGATCAAGAAGGTGGGCGATGCCATTGAGCTGCAGATGTCACACTATCAAGATGTGGTGTGTGGTCGGATGGCTGGCGGTGTATTCGGTATTTTTAGCCGCCATCCACTGGATGATTTTGCCGTGGCCACCGAGCTCAAACTGGTGCTGGAAAAACTCAACGCGGCGCAACAATTGCTTCAGTTTCAGTTTGTTGTCACACATACTAAAACCAAAAAAGGCGACGACTTTGCGGATATTTACCGCGTCATGCAGTTTATTCTTGATCTAGCAGAGGATCAGACTTCATTGCCGATGCGGGTCATGAACGCTAACAGTATTGTCACCTCTCGCAAAAATTACTTGAGTCAGTGGAAGCAGCAGTTCTTGCAAGCGATCGAGCAAAAACAGATCAAACTTGCTTGCTACCCTGTGATGCAGCGCGATCAGCAGCTCTATCACTATGAGTGCCCATTACGTCTGCACATCGACGAAGGCGATCAATGGCTGGCTGCCGGAGCATTTATTGATTGGGCCAGTCAGCTCGATATGATTAAAACGCTGGATGGCTTAGCCTTAGAGTATGCCGTCGACATGCTCTCTAAAAACACGGCCAGCCTCAGTGTGAATGTCTCGGCCGCCGCCATGCGTAGTGATGAATACCGCGATAAATTGCAGGCTTTGATTCTGACGGTGAGCCAACCTGGTCGACTCAGTTTTGAGGTGGCAGAAGAGGCCGCTTTCAGTGATTTTGCCAAGTTTAAAGAGTTCGTCCATCTGGCAAAAACATTGGGATGCATGGTTGGGATGGAGCATGTGGCGACGCGTCTGGCACAGCTGGGTGACTTGCATGAGTTGGGGCTGGACTATGTCAAGTTTGACGCTTCATTGATTCGCGATATCCACCTGCGGCCACAGCAACAATCCTTGATGCGCGGCTTGTGCATGATGGTACGCACCATGGGGATTACCCCGATTGCCGAAGGTGTGCAGGATCAGGAAGAGTTGAACAGCTTGAATGCCATCGGTATAGAGGCCGTGACCGGGCCATTCGTGCAAGAGACTTCTCAGTTTGGTACACTATAACAAATGTTAAGTTTTGTAATTGTAAGGTGTTATGCCTTATACTTGTCCATTTGAATGCCGATGATATGGCATAAGATCAATCATGACTGCACATTTGATTGATTGCAAACAAGCATAATAATAAGACGATTGCCCATGGAAACGACGCAATACTTCAATAAAACCGCTCAAGACACTCTGTTGGAGTGTCTGCTTTATATTTGTCGTCACAATCGACTTGCGACGACGCGCGATGCATTGATCTCAGGACTCCCGCTTGAGAATGGCAAACTGAATCCAGAGTTGTTTAAACGCTCAGCCGAGCGTTTGCGACTGGAGGTCACGGTCAAGCAGGGGGCTTTAATCAGCTTGCTGCAACCACAAACTGACGTCACATTGCTGCTCAATAATGCGCGCGCCTGCCAATTGATAGGTATAGACAGTACCCAGCATTTTGCACAAGTGGTCTTTCCAGATATTTCAACAGAAACCATCACAATGAGTCTGGCGGATCTGGCCGCAGAGTATACGGGCTATGCCTTGCTCACCAAGCAAAACTTCATTTTTGATGCCCGTACACCAGAGGTGGGTCGTGTCACGGCACGGCATTGGTTCTGGGGCACGCTGGCAGAAAATAAAGGCATTTATCGCGATGTGATGGTGGCCGCGTTGCTGATTAATCTGTTTGCACTGGCCATGCCGCTTTTTACCATGAACGTCTATGACCGCGTGGTGCCCAATAAGGCCATAGAGACTTTATGGGTCCTTGGGCTAGGGGTGGCGCTGATTGTGTTGGGCGATTTGCTTCTGCGCTCCATGCGGGCTTATTTTCTCGATTGGGCCAGTGCGCGCATCGATGTCAAATTAAGTGCGCAGATTATGGAGAAAGTGCTGGGAACACGCTATGAGGCTAAACCTAATTCCGTGGGATCCTTTGCCTCCAATTTGCGCTCGTTTGAAAGCGTGCGCGATTTCATCACCTCAGCCACTGTCGTCACCCTGATCGATTTGGATTAACGTCTATATGGTGTTGCCTGCCTTGATCGGCGGCACTATTGTTCTGGTTTATTCCCTGAGCGTGCAAACCAAGATGCACGACCTGTCCGAAACCATGTACCGCGCCAGCGCGCAACGAAATGCCACGCTGATTGAGAGTCTTGTCGGGCTGGAAACCGTGAAGTCCATGGGGGTTGAGGGCCAGATGCAGGGCAAATGGGAGAAAAGTGCACTTTTCCTATCAGAGGTTGGCAGCAAACTCAAATTACTCTCCTCTTCTATCACCAATGGTAGCTATGCTTTGCAGCAGATTATCAGCGTGGCGATTGTCATTCTCGGTGTCTATTTAATCTCGAATGGTGACTTGACCATGGGCGGGCTGATTGCTTGCTCGCAGCTGACCAGTCGTGGCCTGGCGCCCATTTCGCAGATTGCTGGCCTGTTTACGCAGTATCACACGGCAGCAACATCCCTGAAATCACTCGATGAAGTGATGGCCAAGCCTGTTGAGCGCACCAAAGGCGTCAACTTTCTGTCTCGTCCCGCTTTTAGAGGTGAGGTTGAGTTTAAGAACG
>CAYTIV010000088.1:0-8003 GCA_964437895.1 uncultured Methylotenera sp. | reverse complement strand
TGTTTTATTCTGATTAATCATATTTAAAACAATAGGTTGTATATAAATTTGTGAATTTTTTGAAGGTGTAGGTTATGAAAAGATGCGATTGGCATGCCATTTGCAGTAGTTCTAGTGCTGTTATAAGCCTAATTTGGCATAAAACGATGATCCCTTGGGGAAGCTGTTCTATTTACGCCTTAAGTCATGATGAGGCGTCTGATTTAAATAAATGCATTAATTTAAGGAGAAGTCTATGAAGTTGAAGACATTAATGGTTGCAACATTGATGACCTTAGGCGCAAGCGCAGCGCACGCGGGTCAGTTTGTAACTTTGACAACTGGTAACGGCACAACATTATCAGCAGCAAATGGCGGTTTAATTAACGGCGCAAACAGTCTCAACGCTGACAAGCTGTACATTGAAAACTTGGCGACCAGTACTTATCTGACAGGTTACGAGTACGGTTCAGACAATGGAACAATTGCTACTACATTAAACTACAGAGCGTTTACGGGTGCAAACTCTACTTTTGGCACTTTGACTTTGCTGGATTACAAGATTTCTCAGAATGTGCCTTTGCTCACAGGCATTCCTCAGGCGACGGTGTTTGATTACGTTTATCGCGATAGCTTGGATGGCAAGTTGGTATTCGGTACACGTTATATGAACTTAGTAGATAACGACCAAGAAGTGAATTATCTCTATCGTCAGGGTGCTGGTAACAATGCTTCCACATCATGGACTTTTATGAGTGACTTTGACCTGCGTATGTATCAGGCTGGTCAAACAAGCGACCATTCGTTTAGTGCAACTGTGAATTATGAAGCAGGGATTGTGCGCCAAAAAGCGGATATCAGCGTAACTGAGGGTAATCCTTGGTCTGGTTTGTATCTCGTTAAAACAGATGCAGTTAATTATGCACTGGGTTCCAATGCTATTGGTTTCTATCAGGCTGGCGAAGAGGGACAATCTGTGGCGGGTGGCTTCATTACCGGTTTCGTTGCCACTACTGCGGTTACGCCAGTCCCTGAGCCTGAGAACTATGCGATGTTGATGCTAGGGCTGGGTGTTGTTGGGGCCATGGTTCGTCGCCATAAAAAATAAGTGGAATCACACTTTGAATAACAATAACTATGGCTTTAATTTGAAAAATATTTTTTAAATAAGGGCGGTAACTCCGCCCACTTTTGAGGGGAATTCCCAATGAAAAACGTTATTAAAACTACTGTAATGGCTGCGCTTTTAGCATCCTCTTTGCAAGCATCCGCTAAAACGGCTTTTTTTGATTTGAACTTTATTGCTACTAATAACTACGGCACAACATCAGCCAGCGTTGGTAAAGTTACTGTGACTGATTTGGCAGACCTTAATCTGAACGATGGAGCCGATGGTGTACGTGTGACTGTAAACCTCAATAATCTAAGTCAGTTTGCATCAGGTAGCACTGGTGCGGTATGGATTTCCTCTTACGAGATGAACTTTGCGGGTACTGAATTGAATGGTGCAGACAATGTTCGTCATGTGGCGGGGTTGAACACAAGCAGTATCGAGTGGGAGGAAAATGGGTGTGTTGGTTATGGTACTAACTGCGGTACACCGCAGTCTGGTTGGGGCGGTGCTTCAACAGACCCAGCTTTTGGCCAAGAAATTAATTTTTCAACCAGTACATTTACAAATGGTCAGTTTTCAACAATTGACTATTTAAACGGAGGTAACTCAGCTTATACTGGTTTCTCCGTTGATCAACTGCTGGCAAATGCTGTTGAACATAATGGTGATACCAATGCTCCTGATGCATATTTTTGGATTCGTATTCGTGGTAACACTGCAGCCAATGGTGGTGGTATGGCTTCAAGCGGTTACTGGGGCAATAGTTTCACTAATGGCTCAGGTACTGGTTTGAACTACCGTTTGAACGTATTGGCAACGTCTGCAACTGTTGTGCCAGAAGCTGACAGCTACGCCATGATGTTGGCAGGTCTGGCGATGATGGGTGCTATCGTTCGCCGTCGCAAATCTGCTTAATCTGAGCTTTAGTTTAAGTTGTAAAACAAACCCGCCATTGGCGGGTTTGTTTTTTTGTGGGGCGTATCACGTGGTTTTGCTTTTTGCTAGTCGACGTTGGCGGAAAAATTCGGTGAGGAGTGCACCACATTCTTCTGCCAGTACGCCATGGCTAACAGTGCAGTGATGGTTGAGTTTGGATTCGGCCATCAGGTCGATGACACTGCCGCAGCAGCCGGTTTTGGGGTCGCTGGCACCATACACCACGCGTGCGATACGTGCATGCTGAATGGCGCCGCTACACATGGCGCAGGGCTCAAGCGTCACATACAGTGTGCAGTCGACCAGCCGGTAATTACCTAGTGACTGTGCTGCTTGGCGCATGGCTTGGATCTCGGCGTGGGCGGTGGGGTCACTCAATTGTATGGGGGCGTTGCTGCCTGCCCCGATGACTTGCCCGTCTTTGACCACGATGGCCCCTACTGGCACCTCGCCTAGGATGGCCGCCTGACTGGCCAAGGCCAAGGCCATGCGCATGTAGTCTTCGTCTTGCATGGGGGTTATCGTTGGCCTTTGTCGGCCACACGAATCAATATGTATACCAAGCCCATGACAAAGGCGCCAGCCAGCCAGATGCCTATTTCTTCATAGGCGGGCGTGGCTTCTTGCACCGGTAACACGATCAGCTTGCGCAAAAACATCACCAGCACCACCTCTACAAAGGTTTCTACCAGTAATTTGTGGCCCCGCAGGTAGCGAATCTCGGCAGAGATGAGTGCAGAGATAGACCACAGCAGCATGAGGGTGCCTAGGGCGCGTAAAAAGCCATGCACCAAGGTGTGTGCGTAAGCGGCTTCTTTGACGTCGAGAAAGAACAGCCAAGTGAACATGATGACCGAGGTGGCCAGCGCGAGACCGATGATGATGTGGGCGAGGCCGTTGAGCCAGAGCATGGCCTTGATGGCTAGACGATTGAGCGGTGCAAATTCTTCAGGCAGTTGATCTTGTGACATGATAATTTCCAATCAGACAGCAGTTGGCATGATAAATCATTTGCTGAGTAATTGGGTCAGCGACAAGCTGGAGAATTGTTTGAGCAGCCATTGCATGGCCTTGCCCATTTCTGTCGGCCGTTGCTGCCGCCAGGCGATAAAGCAGGGCCCAATAGGCTTGGGTTCCGACACCTGCTTAATCAATAGTTTGCCTTGATCCGCGGCGGACTGTGCCATAAAGCGCGGCAGGTAGCCAATGGCAATGCCAGCCATTTGCGCTTGCAGTTTGGTTTGCATATCCGGTACGGTAAGAATATCTTGGCCGGAGAGGATGCCCGACGTGCGAGGCGGCAGGTTGCGAGAGCTGTCGGCTGCGGCCACTACCCGGTGTTGCACGATATCGCTGGCGCTCAATGGCTCTGGCAATGCGGCCAAGGGGTGATGCGGGGCAACTGCAAATACAAATTCCAATTGACCCAGTAACTGCGTTGAAAACCCACCCCCCGGTGGCGCATCGCCTGGGGCGCCAATGGAAATATCTGCGCGCCCTGATTGCAGGGCATCCCAGCTGCCGCCGTAGACTTCGCGCAGCAGCTTTACCCGGGTGCCAAATCCCTGCTGGTAAAACGGTTGCAGTATGTCGAGCACCCGAGTGAAGTCGAACAGGTCGCTAATGGCAATCGTAATGTCGGTTTCCACGCCGGTAGCGATACGCTGCACGCGTTTTTCCAGCGTGTGCGCGGCATCCAGCAGATAGCGTCCCTCTTTGAGCAACTCAGCACCGGCTTCGGTCAGGGTGGCGCGGTGCCCGCTGCGATCAAAGAGCTCCAGCCCAAGATCCTCTTCGAGTCGGCGTATGGTGTAGGTGAGCGCCGAGGGCACGCGATACAGCGATTCTGCCGCAGCGGCAAAGCTGCCTTTGCGATCAATCGCGTCAATGACTTCCAAGGCTTCTAGGCTGAGTTTAATGGCCATCATTCTTAATCAAAAAAACTGAACAAGTGGTGCAAAATGTTTTGCTATCAAAAGGCTAAGTGTTTTTTTATCATACAGTTAAACTTTCAAACGGAGTGAATAAATGTTGCATGTTCGCCCTTCCGAGAGCCGTGGCTACGCGCATCATGGCTGGTTGGAAAGCTATCACAGCTTTTCTTTTGCCGGGTATTACGATCCTGCGCACATGGGGTATTCCGTGTTGCGTGTCATTAATGACGACCAGATCGCGCCGGGGACTGGTTTTGGCATGCATGGCCATCAGGACATGGAAATTGTGACCTATATGCTGTCTGGCGAGTTACGTCATACCGACAGCATGGGACACTCGGCGGTGATTCGCGCAGGGGATGTGCAGCGTATGTCAGCGGGGACGGGGATTCGTCATAGTGAAATGAACGCTTCCGGTGAACAGTCTGCACATTTGTTGCAAATCTGGATCGCGCCTAATCAATTAGGGTTGCCGCCTGCCTACGAAGACAAAAGGATTCCGCTGGCGGATAAAGCCAACCGTTGGGCCTTGATTGCGGCAGGCGCCGATAGCGAAGCTACATTAAAAATTCATCAGGATCTGTCACTCTATGCCACGGTACTCGACGCGTCGCAGGCGTTGCTTGTGTCGGTGGCTGAATCACGCTGCGCTTACCTGCATGTGGCACGTGGCGAGGTGTTGATTGCGGACCTGCTTTTAAAAACAGGCGATGCGCTTAAACTGGATGAGGTGGGTGCTTGGACACTCATGGCGCAGCAGCAGAGCGAGGTGTTGTGGTTTGATTTGCCCAAGGCTGGCGAATAGGATTTTTTAAGTTAACAAGGAGCACATTTTATGACACAGGTTTCAATTGTTTATCACAGTGGTTACGGACACACGGCCGAGCAGGCCAAAGCGGTTGCGCGCGGCGCTGGCAAGGTGGATGGCGTGACTGTGCATCTGCTGAATGTCGATGAGGCGCAGCAACAGTGGGAGGTGCTCAAGGCCAGTGATGCCATCATTTTTGGTAGTCCGACCTACATGGGTTCGGCGTCTGGTCAGTTTAAGACTTTTATGGATGCAAGCTCTAAGGCTTGGTATAGCCGTGACTGGAAAGACAAGATTGCTGCAGGCTTTACCACCTCTGCTAGCCAGAGTGGCGATAAACTGAGCACCTTGATCCAGCTGGCTGTGTTTGCGGCGCAGCATGGCATGATCTGGGTGGGCCAAGACTTGTTGCCAGGGAACAATCATAGCCAGGGGTCTGTCAACGATCTCAACCGTCTGGGTAGCTTCTTGGGGGCGATGGCGCAAGCCAACTCGGATCAAGGCCCTGATTTGGCGCCGATCCAGAGCGATTTGCAGACGGCGGAGCATCTCGGCGAGCGTGTGGCTTCTGTGGCTAAGCGTTTCGGTGCTGCGGCCTAAGACAGTCATTTAAAATTAAACCAAGGAGAATTAACGTGAAAAAAATCATTTTGGCGCTGGGATTGCTGGCTGCATCACAAGCATGGGCTGCGACGGACACTTATAACATCGATGCGACGCACAGCTTTGCCAACTTCAGCATCCGGCATGTCGTTTCCAAAACGACCGGTACGTTTAATGATGTGACCGGTGTGGTGACGTTGGATCCGACCAACTTGAATACAGCCACTGTGCGTGCGGCGATCAACGTGAGCAGTGTAAACACGGGGTTTGCTAAGCGCGATGAGCACATTAAGGCGGACAAGTACCTAGATGTAGGTAAATACACGCAGATTCTGTTTGAAAGCACCAAAATCACCGCGAGCAACCAAACGCAAGCCGTCATGCAAGGCAAGCTCACTATGCATGGTGTGACTAAGTTGGTCGATATTCCAGTGAAAGTGCTTGGCTACGGGGCAGACCCATGGGGTGGCCAACGTGCCGGTTTTGAGGGGCATTTGACCATCAAGGCCTCTGATTATGGTTTTGGTTGGGCCACAGGCCCGGCTGCACCGGTGGGCGATGATATCGAGATCACCTTGCTGATTGAGGGTGTTAAAGCCAAGTAATTCTGACCGGTCACGGCTCTAGTCATCCTGCGGGGTGGGGCAAAAAAGCCTCGCCCCGCAGGCTTGTGTTGAGTGTGTAAACGTATTGATGGAGAACCATATGGCATTGAATTTGTTTTCGCCGGGTGCGCTCGGTGGGATTGCATTGCAAAACCGGATTGTCATGGCGCCTTTGACGCGTAACCGCGCAGGTGAGGGCGGTGTGCCGCAAGCCATGAACGTCACTTATTACGAGCAGCGTGCGTCCGCCGGGCTGATTATCACCGAAGCAACCCCCATCTCGCCCATGGCGCATGGCTACCCCGCGTTGCCTGGGATTTACACCGAGGCCCAAGTGGCCGGCTGGAAAAAAGTCACCGATGCCGTGCATGCCAAAGGCGGCAAGATCGTGATCCAGTTGTGGCACGTTGGTCGCATTTCCCACCCCAGCCTATTGCCGAATCAGGCCACACCCGTGGCGCCTTCTGCCATTCGCCCGGCCGGTCAGGCCTTTACCTATCAGGGGCTACAGGATTACGTCACGCCACGCGCGCTCGATACCGCAGAACTGGCCGGCATTGTGCAGGATTACGTGCATGCGACGCAGTGCGCCATGGCGGCAGGGTTTGATGGTGTGGAAGTGCATGCCGCAAATGGTTATTTGCTGGATCAGTTCTTGCGCGATGGCACCAACCAGCGTCAGGATGCGTATGGCGGTGCGATTGAAAACCGTAGCCGATTGCTGCATGAAGTCGTGCAGGCGGTGGTCGATGCTATAGGCGCCGAGCGCGTGGGTGTCCGCTTGTCGCCAGTGAATCCATTTAACGACATGCGCGACAGTCAGCCACAGCAGACCTTTAACTGGGTCACGCAGTCTTTAAACCAGTTTAATCTGGCTTATTTGCATGTGGTAGAAGGCGGCATCCATGGTGGCGGTGAGTCTGCGCCATTTGACTTTGTGGCCATGCGCACCTTGTTTAAACGCAGCTACATCGCCAACCTAAGTTACGATAAAGCGCGTGGCGAAGCTGCCATCGCCAGTGGTCATGCCGATGCCGTGGCCTATGGTGTGCCATTTATTGCCAATCCTGATCTTGTCGAGCGTTTTGCTCAAGGGGCACCCCTGAATGTGGCGGATGCATCGACTTTTTATGGCGGCACTGAGCATGGCTATACCGACTATCCCGTTTTAGGTGCGTAAACCGCGCCGTTGTACTTGCCGCTCACAGTGTGCGGGCGTAAAATCCGCGCAACGCGAATTATAGCGAAGCCAAGCTTCGCACACTGTGAGTCCATTTCCGCATGTCCCTTACTGACACCTCTCCCGCCAGACACAAACTGGTCGTTGCCAATTGGAAAATGCACGGCAATCTTGCCCGTAATCAGGCACTTCTCACCGGCTATCTGCAGGGGCTGCAATCATTGCCACTGGCTGATGTGGTGGTGTGCGTGCCTTACCCTTATCTGTCGCAGACCCAGGCATTGCTGACGGGCACGCAGGTGGCATGGGGGGCGCAGAATCTTGCCAAATATGAACAGGGCGCTTACACCGGCGAGGTCGGTGCTGAAATGCTGCGTGACTTTGGCGCACGCTATGTGATTATCGGGCACTCCGAGCGCAGTACCGCTTATTGTGAATCCGATGAAAATATTGCCGAAAAATTCATGGTTGCCAAGCGCCATGGCCTGATCCCGATTCTATGTGTCGGCGAGACTCTGCTAGAGCGTGAGGCGGGCGTGATGGAGCGCGTGGTGGGCAAGCAGTTAGAAACCATTATCCGCATGTTTGGTGGCGCAGCGTTTGCACAGACCATAGTCTCTTATGAGCCGATCTGGGCGATTGGCACTGGCTTGGCTGCATCTGCTGAGCAAGCGGTTGCCATGCATCAGTTCATTCGCGATACGGTCGCTGCTGCGGATTCTGCTGCCGCAGCCACGTTAAAAATCCTCTACGGAGGCAGCGTAAACCCACAAAATGCGGTACAATTGCTAAATCAGAAGGAAATAGATGGCGCGCTGGTCGGTCGTTGTTCGCTAGATGCTGA
>CAYTIV010000087.1:0-8072 GCA_964437895.1 uncultured Methylotenera sp. | reverse complement strand
GGCTGCAGCTCTTCATGCTTGATCAGCGTTTTGCCATCGGTGATTTTGGCAAACAGGTAGAACAAGCCCGGAATCACCAGCACGCCAAAAATCGTGCCGAACAGCATGCCACCAAAGGCGGAGGTACCGATGGTCCGGTTACCCACCGCGCCGGCGCCGGTCGCGACCACCAGCGGGATCAGACCCGCGAGGAAGGCGAAAGACGTCATCAGGATGGGGCGGAACCGTGCACGTGCCCCTTCAATCGCGGCGTCTCTGAGTGATAGGCCTTGCTGACGTTTCTGCACGGCAAACTCCACAATCAGCACGGCGTTTTTACCGAGTAGACCGACCAGCATGACCAGGCCCACCTGCGCATAAATGTCGTTGGCCAGTCCCAGTGCTTTCAGCAGGAAGAACGTACCGAATACCCCGGTAGGCAGTGACAGAATCACCGCCAGTGGCAGCAAGAAGCTTTCATACTGCGCAGCCAGCACCATATAAACGAAGATCAGTACCACCACAAAAATCACGATCGCTTCGTTACCACGGTTGGCCTCGTCAAACGACAACCCCTCCCAGCCAATGTCGTAGCCGCGAGGCAGCGTCGCCTTGGCGACTTCTTGCACCGCCTTGATGGCGTCTGCAGAGGTGTAGCCAGGCGCCGGTACGGCACGGATGGTGGCTGAGTTATACAGGTTGTAGCGCGTAATCTCGTTCGGGCCCTGCATTTTCTTCAGTTTCATGAAGGCAGAGTAGGGCACCATCTCGCCTTCTTCGTTTTTGACAAAGTAGTTGAGAATGTCGGAGGGGTAACGTCTAAACTCAGGACCGGCCTGGGTATACACACGGAAGTAGTTGTTAAAGCGGATGAAGCCTTGCTCGAACGTACTGCCGATCAGAATATCCAGATTGTCCATGGCTTTGGCAATCGACACATTCTTCTGCATGGCCTGCTTGTTATCGATGATTAACTCATACTGCGGATAGTTCGCCGCGTAGAAGGTGAACAGGCCGGTCAGCTCTTTGCGTTTGCCCAAGGCCGCCATAAAGTCTTGGTTGATCTTGTCAAACTCGTGGTAGTCGGTGCCGTTGGTTTTATCCAGCAGACGTAACGCCAACCCCGAGGCGGCACCATAGCCCGGCACCGGCGGTGGTTCAAAGAACTCGATAATCGCGCCAAAGTTACGCGTTTTCTCTTCCAGTTCTTCCATCACCTGATGCACGGACATCTTGCGCTTAGACCAGTCTTTGAGGTTGATGATACAGGTACCGGCGTTAGAGCCGCGCCCTTCAGTCAACACTTCATAGCCCGCCAGCGCTGAGACCGACTGCACACCCTCGACCTTGGAAGCGACCGCCTGCAACTGGCGTGCGACCTTGTTGGTGGCCTCCAGTGTTGTGCCGGGCGGTGTTTGAATAATGGCGTAAATCATGCCCTGGTCTTCGCCGGGGATAAAGCCGGAAGGCAGCGTTTTATTGACGACAAAGGTCCCAAACACAAAGCCACCAATCACCAGCAAGGTGACGATACGGCGCGTCACAATCAGGCCAACCAGATTGGTATAACGGCCGGTAATTTTTTCAAATACCAAGTTAAAGCCGCGGATAAACAGGCTGATGGGGGTGTTACGTTTTTTCTGACCATGTGTGTTTTTGAGCAGCATGGCGCACAGCACGGGCGTCAGCGACAGCGCCACAATCCCCGAAATCACAATCGAGGAGGCCATGGTGATGGAGAACTGACGATAAAACACACCGACCGGGCCGGTCATGAAGGCCACCGGTACGAATACCGCGGTCATCACCAGCGTGATGGCCACAATCGCGCCGCCAATCTCGCCCAGTACTTTTTGTGTGGCGCGGTAAGGCGTGATGTGGGCGTCTTCTTCAAACTTGGCGTGTACCGCCTCCACCACCACAATAGCGTTATCCACCACGATACCAATCGCCAGCACCAGCGCGAACAGCGTAATCAGGTTAATGGAGAGGCCAAACATCTGCATGCAGGCAAACGCACCAATCAGCGAGACCGGCACCGCCAGAATCGGGATCAAGGTAGAGCGCCAGTCACCCAAAAAGATAAATACCACCAGCGCCACCAGTACAAAGGCTTCCACCAGGGTGTGCAACACTTTTTCGATGGAGGCATCCAGAAACTTGGACACGTCGTAGTTAATCTCGTAATCCATGCCTTCAGGAAACACCGGCTTCAGTTCTTCCATGCGTTTCTTGACGTTTTCGATCACCTCGCTGGCGTTACTGCCGTAGTTCTGTTTGAGCACGATCGCCGCAGACGGGAAGCCGTCCTTGTTGGAGTAAATGTCGTAGAACTCACTGCTCAGCTCGACTTTGGCCACATCTTTCAGGTGCAGAATCTCGCCTTCGGAGTTGGCGCGAATGATGATGTCTTCATACTGCTCGGGCTTGTTGTAGCGGCCCTGATACACCAGCACGTACTCTTTAGACTGTGCGCTCAGGCCCGAACTCTGGCCCAGGCGGCCAGGGCGGCCGATGATGCTCTGGTTGTTGATCGCGTCCATCACCTCATCGGTAGACACCTTGTAGGCGCGCATGCGGTCTGGGTTCAGCCAGATACGCATCGCATACTGACGGCTCCCCAAAATTTTGGCTTGGGCAATGCCGTTGACCCGCTGAATCTCCGGGATCACGTTGACGTTGGCAAAGTTAAACAGAAACTTCTCGTCGGCGTTTTTATCCTTGCTGTAGAGGTTGATGTACATCAGCATGCTGGGCTGTACACGCTCCACGATCACCCCTTCCAGCTGCACCAGCTGCGGCAGCCGGCTCATCACCTGGTCGAGGCGGGTCTTCACGTTAATCATGGCCTGGTTAGGGTCCACGCCGAGGTCGAAAATCACCTGGATGGTGGCTTCACCGGCACTGGTCGCATCTGAGATGATGTACTTCATACCCGGCACACCGTTGATAGCGCGCTCGATGGTAATCAGGGACGACTGTACCAGCACATCCGCGCTGGCGCCCGGATAAGCCAGAGAAATGATCACGCGCGGTGGCGCAATGTCAGGAAACTGCGAGGTGGGTAAGCTGCGTATAGACAGAAACCCCATGAACATCATCAGCAGTGACAGCACAATGGCCATCACCGGACGCTTGATAAACACGTTTAGCATAGTGAGAGACCTTTAGCCTTATTCTGCGTAGAGTTCGAGCTCGGGGATGACTTTCTCCGGAGCCTTGAAGTTGACGTCGATCTTGTCGCCACCATGTACACGGCGCAGGCCTTCAATCAGCACGCGCTCGCCGTCCTTGAGGCCGGACTGGATGATGTACAGGTGGGGCAATTCAGCCGCCACTTTCACCAGACGCTGTTCCAGCTTGTTGTCTTTGGTCACGACGTAGACATAAATCTTGTCCAAAATCTCAAAGGTGGCTTTTTGCGGAATCAGCATGGCGTTGGGGTAGGCCACATCCATCAGGATGGTGCCGGTCTCGCCATGGCGTAATACATGGTTAGGGTTGTTAAAGCCCGCCCGAAACTCGATGTTACCGGTCTTGTTGTCAAAGTCGGCCTCAATCGTCTCCACGGTGCCTGGTTGGTCAAACACCTTCTCGTTGGCCATGCGCAATCGTACTTGCACGCCTTTTTCCTTGTCGTGCTGGTCCTTGTAGTCCAGGTATTCGGATTCAGGCACGTTGAAATAAACCCACATGCGGCTGTTGTCTGACAGTGTGGTCAGCAGGTCGCCTTCGTCCATCAGGCTGCCTCTACGTGCGGCCAAGTGGTCCATGATGCCGGTAAACGGGGCCTTGATATCGGTAAAGTTTAGATGGGTTTGCGCCAGTTTGACCTCGGCGTTGGCTTTATCCAGCTTGGCTTTTGCCATGGAGAGCTCGTTCTGCGACACGATATTCTTCTCAGCCAGCGCCTTGGTGTTCTGGTATTCGATTTCTACCGATTTGGCCTCAGCCTCGGCCTTGAGCAGCTCAACCTCGTAGACGTTAGGCATGATCTTGAACATGGGTTGCCCCTGTTTGACCACCTGACCTTCGTCAACAAAGATGTCCTGCAGATAACCGCGCTCCAGCGCACGCACCTCGATATGCTGGATGGCATGAATCTGGCAGACGTATTCCTTGGTGATCTTGGTGTCCTTGCGCAGGGGGGCGGTGACCTCAAGTTTGGGCAAGGCTTCCTTGTGCGGCTCTTCCTTGTGACAAGCGCTGAGCAGGGTGCCCAGCAAGCCTAAAACGATTAAGTTCTGTTTAATCATAGTGTGTTCTTATCTTAAATAAATGAAGAAATACGGGATAAAACAGGGGTGTCGGTCTGGCTATTCTGCGCTGGTCGGACACAGGCCGGAGGGCCTGCGCGAGACGCCGCGCGCAAAAAACTGGACCGGTGGGCGCAGGGCGAAAGCCCGCCGCCTACACCTGGGGCAGGGTCGGAGGGGCTCGCGAATGCAGGTGTCGACTAAACACCGGGCGTGGCATCACGCACCGGCGCGGCAGAACCAGCAATGCAAACAGAGATACACAAGCAAAGGAGAGACTTGCAACAGGAGAAATTTGAGGCGCATAAGCGCTAAACGGTGTTTCGCCATCACCGCTATATTCCAGCACTTCGGCCACGCGTACACGTACGGTGTCATCGCTATAGCCGGAGTGGTCCGAAAACTCTGCCACCAATGCAAAGCCGAGCACAGCCAGCAGCACTGTGACGACCCACAGTCTGAGCTGTAACGCGGCGGTGTTCAGATGTTTATGCATGAATGAATCGTGATTGGTGGTCACACGGTGTTTTTACGTGATGAATGCGCAGTGTGCTCAAGGGGCTGGTGTCACACCCTCAAGCACACAGGTCATCAGCGCATACATTACCCCGATTACCAGAGCAATGACAATACGAAAATTGCCCGGGTTCGCTTAAATGGGTCAAATGTAAGCTGGCTGTCAGCTTCAGGGCGGTACGGTCGCCTAGGGTGGCTGTATGCAGCCGTTAAAACCCCAGATGCGGACGCAGATAAGTCAATACGATAGGCAGGCCAATCGCGCTGATGACACCGTTGAGCCCCATGGCCATACTGGCAAACACCCCGGCCTCCTCATTCACACTAAAGGCGCGCGTAATGCCCAGCCCATGGGCCCCGACGCCGATGGCTGTGCCCCGTATCCACCATTGCTGTACTTTGACGGCATTGAGAATATAAGGCGCCAGAATCGCCCCCAGCATGCCGGTAATCACGGTAAATACCGCCGTCAGGGTCGGGGAGACATTCAGGCGTTCGGCAATGCCCATGGCGATGGGCGCAGTCACCGATTTGGCATACATGCTGCCGATGATGTTGTGAGAGGCGCCCATCACTTTAGCGATCGCCACCGCGCTGGCAATAGAGACAGTACTGCCCACCGTGAGCGCGACCCAAATATGAAAAATCTTGCCTTGCATGCGCCTGAACCCATTGTAGATGGGGACCGCCAGCGCCACGGTCGCCGTGCCCAGCAAAAAGTGCACAAACTGTGCGCCCTCAAAATATTTCTCGTAAGACATATCGAGAAAGCCCAATGTTAGGCAGGTCAGAATCACCGAAATCGCGACCGGATTCACCAGCGGGTGGCGCTTGGCGCGCACATAGAGTAGGTATCCCAGCTGATAACTGGCCAGGGTGATGATGAGCGCAAACAGTGGGTCGCCCGAGAGGTAGACCCAGATTTCGGAGATCGGCAGGCGGTTATTCATGGCGCGGCCCCTTAGTCACGGCGTGGCCCTTGCTACGCTTGAGCGACAGATACCAAAACACCTTGAGCACCAGCGCGGTGACGGCGATGGTCAGCACCACGCTGACGATCAGGGCGGTGCCTACCGCCACAGCATGGGTCTGCAACTCGGGTAAAAACAGCAACACGCCGACAGAGGCGGGTACAAACAGCAATCCCAAATGCTGGCGGAAGCCATCGGCCACCATCGCTAGGTCGGCATTGACCTGTTGCCGCAGGCATAAAAAGGTCAGCAGTAACAGCAATCCGAGCACCGGCCCTGGGATGCTGGGCAAGAAGAACTTGCTGAGTAACTCGCCCAGGCCCTGCCATAAAAAGAGTTGTACCAAACCTGATATCATGCAATCCCCTGTTATCAGCGGCCATCATGGGATGGCTCTCTCGCTGGAATTTAGAATGAATAACGCTGCGATGTTAAAGTCATTTTTTAGGTTCGCCTATATTTATTTGCTGCTTGTGGGTGGCGCTAGCTCCTCGGCGTTTGCCGAGACTGATGAGGATGGTCGCTATTGGCTCAGTGCTTATGCGCAGGGCAAGTTGTCGACAGAGCCGCTTTACTGGAGCATGGATACCCATGTCCGGTGGCGGGACGAGGGGCAGCATTTTGATCAGTTGATTTTACGGCCCGCTGTATTTTTCAAATTTCAGCCGCATGCCAGTGTCTGGCTCGGATACGACACGGCCATCAGTCACCCTGCCGGACAGTCAGCGTCGCGTGAAAACCGGCTATGGCAGCAGTTTCAGTATCAGTTCGAAGAGGTCGCCAATGTCACGGTGATCAGCCGTACCCGCCTAGAGCAGCGCCGGCGCGAGGATGTTGCCGAGCTTGGTCATCGCTTACGACAAATGGTCAGAGTTTCAGTGCCCAGTGCCGTGCATGCCAATCTGTCTTGGGTGGCGTTTGACGAGCTGTTCGTCAACCTTAATCAGACCGAGTGGGGCGTGCAGCGCGGGATTGATCAGAACCGCTTGTTTGTGGGGGTGAATTGGAAAATCAATCATGCCAGCAATGTTGATGCCGGATACCTCAATCAGTGGGTCAATACCCGGACGGTAGACCGAGAAAATCATGTCTTGATGACCACTTTTCGCTTCAGTTTCTAGACCGCGGGCTCACAGGCCCTTGTGATAAAATAACGCTTTTGTTTTCAAGTTGATACGCATGACGTCCCTGCCGATTTCCGCGACTGAGCAATGGTTACGCGAAGCCCTGTCCAAACGCATCCTGATTTTGGATGGTGCGATGGGGACCATGATTCAGCGTTACAAGCTGACTGAAGCCGATTATCGCGGCACGCGCTTCCAGGACTTTCAGGGGCCGGCCGGCCAGCGCGAGCTGTTCGTCAAAGGCAACAACGAGTTGCTCACGCTCACCCAGCCGCAAGTGATTCAAGAGATTCACGAGCAGTATCTGGCGGCCGGTGCCGACATCATTGAAACCAACACCTTTGGTGCCACCAGTGTCGCGCAGGACGACTACCACATGGCGCATCTGGTCTACGAGATGAACGTTGAAGCCGCTCGTCTGGCCAAGGCGGCCTGTATCAAACACAGCACGCCAGACAAGCCGCGTTTTGTGGCGGGCGCCCTAGGCCCCACACCCAAGACCGCGTCCATCTCGCCAGATGTCAACGACCCGGCTGCCCGTAACGTCAGCTTTGATCAGTTGGTGGCTTCTTACCTAGAGCAGATCCGTGGTCTGGTCGAAGGCGGGGCTGATATCCTGATGGTAGAAACCATTTTTGATACGCTCAACTGTAAAGCCGCCCTGTTTGCCATCGAGACCTTTTTTGAGGAGCAAGGCAAAACCTGGCCCATCATGATCTCAGGCACGGTGACCGATGCTTCTGGCCGTATCTTGTCTGGCCAGACTGTGACCGCGTTCTGGCACTCGGTGCGCCATGTCAAACCGCTGACGGTCGGCCTCAACTGTGCGCTGGGTGCGACATTGATGCGTCCGTATGCCGAAGAGCTGAGCAAGGTCGCCGATACCTTTGTCTGTATTTACCCCAATGCCGGTTTGCCCAACCCCATGAGCGACACCGGCTTTGATGAAACCCCGGACATCACCGCCAGCCTGGTCAAAGAATTTGCCCAAAGCGGCTTTATCAATATTGCTGGCGGCTGCTGTGGCACCACGCCTGGCCATATCAACGCCATTTATGAGGCCATCCGTGCCCTGCCGCCTCGGCAGGTGCCTAGCTTGCCGGTGGTCACCCGCTTGTCTGGCCTGGAGCCGTTTATCATTGATGACAGCTCCTTGTTTGTGAACGTGGGCGAGCGTACCAACGTCACCGGCTCCAAAGCGTTTGCGCGCATGATTATCAACGAGC
>CAYTIV010000086.1:0-8141 GCA_964437895.1 uncultured Methylotenera sp. | reverse complement strand
CTTTGGTTTTGTTTTAATTTAAGTTTTGTCGTACTTGGCTTTAATTTATAGTTAACGTTGCTGCACCTTAAGGGTTTGCCCTACTTTAAGCTTAATCGTATTTGCGATATGGCTAAGCGAGCGCTGCATCAAATTAAAACTTGAGTTAATATAGCACCTGATTGTGAAAATCGATGCATACACAAGGTCATTTGTACCGAAAACCGCCCTTGCTACGATGAATTCTGGCAAAAATGCCACAAAAGGGTGCGCAGCAGGCCAAATGATACCATTCAGCGGGTCGACATTATTTTAGAATAATTCGTTGACAAGCTTTCTTGAGCTGGCATATAATCCGCCCTCTTAATTTATACGCTATAACTTGGTAGTTATAAAATGAAAACATTTTCAGCAAAATCGCATGAAGTACAACGTGACTGGTTCGTGATTGACGCCACTGACTTGGTATTGGGTCGTTTGGCCAGCGCAATCGCTCATCGCCTGCGTGGTAAGCATAAAGCTATTTACACACCACACGTGGATACTGGCGACTACATCATCGTAGTCAATGCGGACAAAATTAAAGTAACCGGTAACAAGGCTGGCGACAAGTTGTACCACCGTCACTCCGGTTACCCAGGCGGTATCACTACAACTTCATTCTCAAAAATGCAAGATCGTTTCCCAGGTCGTGCGTTGGAGAAAGCTGTGAAGGGCATGTTGCCAAAAGGTCCTTTGGGCTATGCCATGATCAAAAAAATGAAAGTGTATGCGGGCGACAAGCACGAGCACATTGCGCAACAACCGCAACCATTAACCATCTAATTTAAGACGATTAGGATAAAACATGATCGGTAAATACAACTACGGCACAGGCCGCCGCAAAAGTTCAGTGGCACGTGTGTTCATCAAGTCCGGTAGCGGCAATATCGTTGTAAACGACAAGCCAGCTGACGTGTACTTCTCACGCGAGACTTCTCGCATGATTTTGCGTCAACCTCTGGAATTGACCAACAACACTGCGAGTTTTGACATTTTGGTCAATGTGCACGGTGGTGGTGAATCCGGTCAGGCTGGTGCAGTACGCCACGGTATTACCCGTGCGTTGATCGATTATGATGCTGCTTTGAAGAGCGCATTGTCACACGCAGGTTTCGTAACACGTGATGCACGTGAAGTTGAACGTAAAAAAGTCGGTCTGCGTAAAGCACGTCGTCGTAAACAGTTCTCCAAACGTTAATTCAACGTTTGTTACAAACGTGTTGTGCAAAAAGGTCGCATTGGCGACCTTTTTCATTTATATTGTTCTACTTTTTACGCAATTGTCGCCGTTAGATAGGCGCTTGGTATCAGGATATGGAAAAGATCAAAGTTGGCATTGTTGGCGGCACAGGATACACCGGCGTTGAGTTGCTGCGTTTGCTAGCAAGGCACCCGCAGGTGCAGTTGCAGGTGATTACCTCACGTGGCGAAGCCGGCTTGCCGGTGGCTGACATGTTTCCCAGCTTGCGCGGCGTGGTGACGCTGGCCTTTAGCGATCCTGCGACCGTAGACCTGACGCAGTGCGACGTCGTGTTTTTTGCTACTCCACACGGGGTGGCCATGGCGCAGACGCCTGCGCTGATCGCCGCCGGTGTCAAAGTGATTGATCTAGCAGCAGATTTCCGTCTGCAGGATGCTGCCATGTTTGAAAAGTGGTACAAGCTGCCACACAGTTGTACGGATGTGCTGAAAGAGGCCATTTATGGCCTGCCGGAGTTGTATGCGCAACAGGTTCAGCAAGCGCAAGTCATCGGCAATCCCGGCTGCTACCCCACGACGGTCTTGCTCGGTCTAGCACCTTTGCTTGAGCAGGGGTGGATTGATTTCTCAGCCCCTATCATCGCGGATGCCAAATCTGGGGTGTCTGGCGCGGGCAGAAAAGCAGAAGTTGGCACGCTGTTTTCCGAGTCGAGCGACAATCTCAAGGCTTACGGCGTTGCCGGGCATCGCCACCACCCTGAGATTCTGGCGCAGCTCAAGAAACTGTCTGGCGAGGATGCCATTGATTTAATCTTTGTGCCGCATTTGATTCCCATGATTCGTGGCATGCTCACGACGTTGCATGTCAAACTCAATGCCGAAGGGCGCAAGCAGGCATTACAACAGGTGTATGAGCAACGTTATGGCCAGTCCTTGTTTGTGGATGTGATGCCCGCGGGCGCGCTGCCTGAAACACGCTCAGTGAGAGGCAGCAACGTTTTGCGCTTGGCGATATACCCACAGGCGGGCGATTATGTCACAATCATTGTCGTGCAGGACAATCTGGTGAAAGGTGCCTCGGGTCAGGCGATTCAAAATATGAACCTGATGTTTGGTCTGCCTCAAGATACCGGATTGCAAGTGTTGCCACTGTTGCCCTGATGATACGCCCGATACGCAGACGCCTGAGAAACCATTTTGGCCTGACCGCCAGACAAGTCGCGGTGCGTTCGCATCGTCCATGGTATTTTCAGGGGATTCTGGCTGTATCTTATGTGTTGATTGGGTTTGGCTTGGCCTACTGGGTATTGCACGATGATGATGGTGAGTATGTGCGCCAGCGTCTACGCCAGGTGACGGCCGAGAATATTGATTTGCAGAAAAAGCTCATCGCCTCGCAGCGTGAGTTGCAGGTTGAGCTGGCGACCAGTAACAATCTGGCCAAGACCCTGACCGCCCAGCAGGATGAGAACATCAAACTGAAAGAAGAGCTGGTGTTTTACAAGAACATGACCAAGCGTTGAGTGTCGGGAATGACCGCACCCCGTTTTACGCCGGAATTTCAAGTTAGGAACAGGAAGTAGCATGTTTTTCAAAAAAAGCGTTCAAATCGACAGTCATATCGATACCCTGGTGGGGCATGAAACACAGATTAATGGCAATATGCAGTTTGCAGGCGGCTTGCGTGTGGATGGTGCAATCACAGGCAACGTCATTGAAAAGCGTGAACATCCGAGTACACTGATTATCAGTGAAAATGGGTCGGTCACCGGCGCAGTCGAGGCTTCAAAAATTGTGCTTAACGGGACCATTCGCGGCCCGGTGCGCTCTGCGGTATTTATTGAGTTGCAGAGTAAGGCGCGCATCGTGGGTGACTTGTATTACAAGTCGCTGGAGATGCATACTGGCGCCGTCATTGAAGGAAAATTGATTTATCTGGGTGAGCCAGCAGAAACCCCACCCGCAGACGCGACTTGAAATTGAATTTTTTGTCGCCATATAGAGTTAGAGAATTTGACAGGAGTCTATGATGACCACAGAAACCACTTTAGAAATGCCCGTGCCTTTGGTGTTTACCGACAATGCCGCTAAAAAGGTGAAAGAACTGATTGATGAAGAAGGCACCCCTGACCTGAAGCTGCGCGTATTCGTGAGCGGTGGTGGCTGCTCAGGGTTTCAATACGGCTTTACCTTTGAAGAAGAGGTCAATGATGATGATACACAGGTGGACAAGGATGGCGTCACGCTGTTGATCGACCCTATGAGCCTGCAATATCTGGCTGGTGCTGAGATTGATTACACAGATAGCCTGCAAGGGTCACAGTTTGTGATTCGTAACCCAAATGCCACCACGACTTGTGGTTGCGGTAGCTCATTCTCAGTGTAACGCACTACAGTCGTTGCTCCGAATAAAAAACGCCGGCATTGCCGGCGTTTTTTATTCGCCGCTGGTGCGGCAGCGTCTCGTTAACGTTCGTGCAGCGGCACAAAATCTCTTCTGGCTGAACCTACATACAGCTGGCGTGGGCGGCCGATTTTCTGATCCGGGTCTGCATTCATTTCACACCATTGCGAGATCCAGCCAGCTGTGCGGGCTAATGCAAAAATAGCTGTAAACATGGAGTTGGGAATCCCCATGGCGCGCATGACGATACCGCTGTAAAAGTCTACGTTAGGATAGAGTTTGCGTGAGACAAAGTATTCGTCTTCGAGCGCGATTTTTTCCAACTCCATGGCCAGTTTGAACATCGGGTCATCATGCAGGCCAAGCTCGTTCAATACTTCATGACAGGTTTTACGCATGATGGATGCCCGTGGATCCATATTGCGGTAAACGCGGTGGCCAAAACCCATCAGGCGGAAGCTGTCTGTTTTGTCTTTAGCACGTTTGATGAAGTCGCCAATGCGGCTGACGTCACCAATCTCTTCCAGCATGTTGAGTGTGGCCTCGTTCGCGCCTCCGTGTGAGGGGCCCCACAGTGAGGCAATCCCTGCGGCAATACAGGCAAACGGATTGGCGCCGCTGGACCCTACCAGACGCACGGTAGAGGTGGAGGCGTTCTGTTCATGGTCTGCATGCAGAATCAGGATACGCTCAAACGCACGCGCCAAGATCGGATTGGGCACGTAGTCTTCACAAGGGGTGGCAAACATCATGTGCATGAAGTTTTCTGCGTAGCCCAATTTGTTTTTGGGATACATGAAGGGCTCGCCCAAGTTGTATTTATAGCTCCATGCGGCGATGGTTGGCACTTTGGCCAGCAGGCGCATGGCCGCTACCTTACGGGACTCAGGGTCCGCCACATTGTTGTTATCGGGATAGAACGCGGCCATGGCCCCAACCACTGCAATCATGACGGCCATCGGGTGTGCATCACGGCGGAAGCCGCGGAACACATTGCTCATTTGGTCGTGCAGCATGGTGTGCTGGCGGATGGTGCCCACAAAGTCTTCACGCTCTTTGAGGCTAGGCAGTTCACCATTGAGTAGCAGGTGTGATACTTCAAGGAAGTCACAGTTTTCTGCCAGTTGCTCGATGGGATAGCCGCGGTAGTAAAGCAGGCCTTGTTCACCATCAATAAAGGTGATGCCAGAATTACAGGAGGCGGTAGACATAAAGCCGGGGTCAAAGGTGAAGTACCCGTGTTTGCCCAGGTTGCGGATGTCGATGACATCGGTGCCCAGCGAACCCTTAAGGACGGGGAGATCGATGGCAGGACTGCCGTTGTCAAATGTAATGGTCGCTTTGGTAGCCATAACGTACTCTGTGTTGAAGTCTAATGGTGAAATTATACGCAATCGGTTTTGAATATGGTGGCTTGCGTGGCATTGCACCGGGAAAAGTTAAAAAAACGTGTGAAATGCTGCACCAGTTTTAATCAAAACCTAAGTGCATTTGCACTGCTTTAGGGTATGCCAGCCTCTCCAGGATAGATGGCGCCCAAAATACGCGGTCCGGCCGCCCCGGTTACGGCTGGAAGGTTGCCAGGCAAGCCGTCTAGGCAGCGTTGGGCCAGCCAGGCAAAAGCCACGGCTTCCACCCAGTCCACCCCTACGCCTAGGCTGTCCGTGAGGTGCAGTGGCAGTCCGGTGAGTTGCTGTATGCGACCCATCAGCAGCGTATTGTGGGCGCCACCGCCACAAACATACACGGCCTGCGCATTTGGGCAGTGTTGCGCAATGGCTTGCGCAATCGAGACGGCGGTCAGTTCGACCAGCGTGCGAGCGATATTTTGTGGGGTATCTGCATGTGATTGCAGGTGTTGGGTCAGCCAGTCCTGATTAAACAGGTCGCGCCCGGTACTTTTGGGCGCGGGCAATGAAAAATAGGGATCCGCCAGCATTGTCTGCAACAGGTCTACGTTTACTTGCCCGCCTGAAGCCCAGGCGCCTGCGGCATCGTAGGCCTGGCCGGTATGCTGTAATGTCCAAGCATCCATCAGCAAATTGCCAGGGCCTGAGTCAAAGCCGGTCACCTGTTGCTGACTAGGCAGGTCGCTCAGATTGGCAATGCCACCAATATTCAGAATGACACGATGCATGTCGTCGCTGGCAAACACGGCCTGATGAAAGGCGGGCACCAGCGGCGCACCCTGACCTCCGGCGGCGATATCGCGGCTACGAAAATCACCGATGACGGTGATGCCTGTACGCTCTGCCAGCCGCGCATGGTTGCCCAGTTGCAAGGTGTAAGCCTGCCCATCCTTCAAGTCCGGGCAATGACGTATGGTTTGTCCGTGACAGCCCAGTGCCGTGATTTCGCTGGCTGCGCGATGGCAGGCGTGCAATAGGCCGTGAACCGCCTCAGCATAGAGATCTGCCAGCTGGTTGGCAATGATGGCTGCCGTGTGCAACTCATTGTGTGCCGGCAGATGCAGGGCCAACAATTGCGTGCGCAAGGTGGCTGGGTAGGGCAAAAAGTATTGGCCCTGTTGTGTGATGTCTGCCCCTTGTTGGCTCACCAGGACGGCATCCACGCCATCCAGGCTGGTGCCTGACATCAAACCGATAAACAGGCGGGGGGTGGAGGCGGCGGCAGAAAAATTCATAAGCCGTAAGTGTATCACTGCGCGTGGCTTGCTTACAGAAATGCCCCGGATTACGTTAAAATAGCCGTTTTTAAAAATCATGAAGCGGGCAGTGTCCCGTTTTTCATAAAGAGCCCATATGACAGACGTAACCCAAGCTTCTGATAAGCCAGAAGCCCTGAGTCCAGAGATTGTAAATGCCCTGGCGATTATCAAGCGCGGTGCAGATGAACTGCTGATCGAGCAGGAGCTGATCGAAAAACTGAAAACGGGCCAACCTTTGCGCGTGAAAGCCGGCTTTGACCCGACAGCGCCAGATTTGCATCTGGGACATACCGTGTTGATTAACAAGTTGCGTCAACTACAGGATCTGGGACATCAAATCCTGTTTCTGATCGGTGATTTTACCGGCATGATTGGCGACCCGACTGGCAAGAGCGCGACGCGTCCGCCGTTAACGGTTGAGCAGGTCAAAGCCAATGCGGACACCTATTCCGAACAAGTATTCAAGATTCTGGACCCGGCCAAAACTGAAATCGTGTTCAACTCACGCTGGTTGGCTGATCTGGGGGCGGCAGGCATGATCAAGCTGGCCGCGAGCCATACGGTGGCACGCATGCTGGAGCGCGACGACTTTTCCAAGCGCTTCAAAGGCAACCAGCCGATTGCGATTCATGAGTTTCTCTACCCCTTGCTGCAAGGCTATGATTCCGTGGCATTGAAGGCAGATTTGGAATTGGGCGGTACGGATCAGAAATTCAACCTGCTGATGGGGCGTGAGTTACAGAAGCAGGCCGGGCAGTCCCAGCAATGTGTCCTGATGATGCCTTTGCTCGAAGGTTTGGATGGCGTGAATAAGATGTCCAAGTCTCTGGGCAACTATATCGGCATCAGCGAGGCGCCAGAGACCATTTTTGCCAAGATCATGTCCATCTCAGATGAACTGATGTGGCGCTATATTGATTTATTGTCTTTTGCGAGTCTGGAAACCATTGCCGCTTGGAAAGCGCAAGTGGCCGCGGGCGAAAACCCACGCAATATCAAAGTGGGCTTTGCTCAGGAGATCGTCGCTCGTTTCCATGGCGCAGCCGCTGCCGACAAGGCTTTGCAGGACTTTCAAACCCGCGCCAAAGGCGGCATTCCTGACGAGGTGCCTGAGGTCGAGGTGGCTCTGGAAGCCGACAGCATCGGCATCAGTCAGCTGCTCAAGCAGGCAGGTTTGGTGGACAGTACCAGTGAGGCGATGCGGGCCATCCAGCAGGGGGGCGTAAAGCTGGACAGTCAAAAAGTGGATGACAAAAACCTGCAGCTGACCAAAGGCCAGACCGTGGTCGCGCAGGTTGGCAAACGCAAGTTTGCCCGTATCACGCTGCGTTAATTGAAGGCAGAGTAATAAAAAAGGCCGCTATCGCGGCCTTTTTTATTACAGCGATTTGCGTAAATTGGCAGGCGGGATGCTCAGTGACTCTCGGTATTTGGCAATGGTTCGCCGCGCGACCACGATGCCCTGTTGCGCCAGCGTATCGGTAATCTGGTTGTCGGACAGCGGCTTTTTCGGGTTCTCTTCTGCCACCATCTGCTTGATAAGTGCACGGATGGCTGTGGCGGAACATGAACCGCCGGCGTCAGTAGCCACCGAGCTGCCAAAGAAATATTTAAGCTCGTAAACACCCCGCGGAGTTAGCATGTACTTATGTGTGGTGACGCGGGAAACCGTACTCTCATGCAAATCCAGCTCTTCGGCGATTTCGCGCAACACCAAGGGTCGCATGGCAATCTCGCCATGTTCGAAGAAGTTGCGCTGGCGATCTACAATCGCCTGCGACACGCGCAAAATGGTAGAGAAGCGTTGCTGGATATTTTTAATCATCCACTTTGCTTCTTGCATCTGAC
>CAYTIV010000085.1:0-8170 GCA_964437895.1 uncultured Methylotenera sp. | reverse complement strand
GCTGAAGCTGCTAAGTAATTCAGGCATCAGTAACCAGGGAGCAATCCCGCGTTACTTGAAATCTAGTTTTGCTTAGATGTAAAAAAGCCGACGAAAGTCGGCTTTTTTATTGGTGGTCATTCGAAGAAAACGTCAGGTCAAAAAACGTTAGATGGGCGGGGAACCCTTAAGCGGCGGTTTTGATGCCCGACAGTTCATTCGCGATGTGGCAAATCCGGATAAAGTCTTCGCTGACTAGGGATGCGCTCCCGATCAGTCCACCATCCACATCCGGCATGCTCATGAGCTGCGCGGCATTGCTGGGGTTCATGCTGCCACCATATAGCAGGGTGACTGCCTCGGCGACTTCGGCATCCAACAAACCGATATGACCGCGAATAAACGACAGTATGGCTTGCGCATGTTGTGGTGAGGCGGCTTTGCCGGTGCCGATGGCCCATACCGGCTCATAGGCGATGACACCTAGCGATAGGGCGGCGATGCCGACATGGGCGATCACTGGGTTGAGTTGTCGGGCCACCACCAGATCGGTTTCCCCCATCTCAAACTCCTCCAGGGTTTCGCCTATACATAAAATGGGCGTCAATCCGGCTTTCAAAGCAACCTCAAAACGATCGCCACAGGTTTCGTCGCTTTCGTTACCACGCAGGCGCCGCTCTGAGTGACCGATGATGACATAGGTGCAGCCAAACTCTCTGAGCATCAATGGCGAGACCGAACCTGTATACGCCCCGCGTTCATGGCGGCTCATGTTCTGACCACCCCAAGCAATATGGCTCTCCTGCAGCAGTTGCTGCGCCTGAAACAGATAAGGATGTGGCGGGCACACCGCATAGCGCGCACGATGATGGCGTGTCTGCTGGACCAGGTTGTGCATGAATTGATGGTTGTCAGGCAAATCGCCATGCATTTTGCGATTGGCAACCACCAGCTTGGGGCGATTTGGGGTCACACCATATCCTTTGGGTATTTTCTTTCTATAATGACGGGTATTTTACATAAAACTGAATCTTATGCCTCAACTTGATTTTTCTCTGCAGCTGGCGAGCTCCCGGGACGATGTGCCCAGCGCCGCACAATTTAGACGCTGGGTACGCGCTGCGCTCAGGGTCGATACCAGTCTGACGATCCGTATTGTCGATGCCAAGGAAGGGCAGCAGCTGAATGCGGCTTACCGCGGCAAGGATTATGCTACCAATGTGCTGACGTTTCCGCTGACCGATGAGCCGGTGCTGATGGGTGATATTGTCATCTGTGCGCCTGTGGTCACGCGAGAAGCGGCCGAGCAGGGCAAAGCGCTGCTGGCGCACTATGCGCACATGACCGTGCATGGCGTGTTGCACTTGCATGGCTATGATCATGAGGTGGAGGCCCAGGCCGAGTTGATGGAGGCGATGGAAGTGGCCGCCTTGCGGGCGCTCGGCTTTGATAATCCTTATGTCGAATAAGCTTTAACCGTCTGCGCGGAATCGCTACAATCCAGTGATGGAAACCACGCTGAGTCATCAGGTCAGAATCAATGGCGAGCCGCTGTCACAGCTGCCTCAGGATTTGTATATCCCGCCCGATGCACTCGAAGTCTATCTGGAGTCGTTTGAGGGGCCGCTGGACCTGTTGCTGTATCTGATCCGCAAGCATAACCTGGACATTCTCGATATCCCCATGGCCGAGTTGACGGTGCAATACATGGCCTATGTCGATAGCATGAAGGCCATCAACCTTGAACTGGCGGCCGAGTACCTGTTGATGTCTGCCATGCTCATCGAGATTAAGTCGCGCATGTTGCTGCCCAAGCCAACCGAAATCGAGGTGGAGGATGATCCGCGCGCAGAACTGGTGCGGCGGCTCATGGAGTATGAGGCCATTAAACTGGCGGCGCAGCGGCTCGATGCCATGCCTAAAGTCGGCGCCGATATTGAGGTGGCGGCGGCGTATTATGAGCATCTCAGTCAGATAAAACCGCCCGAGGTGAGTCTCGATGATCTGGTTGACGCCTGGCGTAATGTGCTTAAACGGGCGCAGTTGCACCAGCATCACAAGTTGGGTCGCGCAGAGTTATCGGTCCGTGAGCACATGAGTTTGCTGTTGCGCAGGTTGCGTGAGGTGCCATTGCTGCGTTTTGATGAGTTATTTGATCTGTCGCGCGATGGCGTGCCCAAGCTGGTGGTGCAGTTTCTGGCCATGCTGGAACTGGCCAAAGAAGGCTTGATCCGCATTACGCAGACAGAAGCCTTCGGCATGATTTATCTGCAGGTGTGTGGTGCCGTGGAGGAGGGTGCGCATGGGCGAGCCTGACAATATCTCTCAGATGAAACGCATTCTGGAGGCGGCATTATTGACCACGCCGCGGCCTTTACCGCTGGAAGATTTGCTTAAACTGTTTGCCGGGCGTATGGAGCGCGCGACATTACGCATGTTACTCGATGAGTTGAAGGCAGACTGGCAGGCGCGTACGCTTGATTTGGTGCAGGTGGCCAGTGGCTATCGTTTTCAGGCCAAGGCCGAGTTCAGTGCCTATTTGTCTCGTCTCAATCCTGAGCGTCAGCCCAAATACTCGCGGGCGGTCATGGAGACCTTGGCTATCATCGCCTATCGGCAGCCTGTGACGCGTGGTGATATTGAGCAGATTCGTGGCGTGGCGGTTAACCCCAATGTCATCCGCCAACTGCAGGAGCGCGACTGGATTGATGTGGTCGGCCAGCGTGAGGTGCCTGGGCGGCCTTCGCTGTATGCCACCACCAAACACTTTTTGGATGATTTTAATTTGCGCGCATTAACCGAACTCCCGCCTTTTGAACTGTTTACACAGACCGGTATGCCGCACGAGGATTAACCCATGCCATCATCTACACTTAAAATTCGTATTCAGCACCAGGGCCAGATTGCACTTGGGCCAGGGAAAATCGAGCTGTTACAACACATCGCCTCGCAGGGTTCTATTTCCGCGGCGGCCAAGCAGATGCGCATGTCCTACCGCCGTGCTTGGGAGTTGGTGGACATGATGAATCGCTGTTTTGATGAGCCAGTCGTGGTCAGCGCTGCAGGGGGTACACACGGCGGCGGGGCACAGGTGACCACGTTTGGTGAGCGTTTGATTCAGGCTTACCAGCAGGTGCTGGAAAAAGCTGCGCGCGCCGCGGCTGATGAGTTGCAACTGATTACGGCACACCTTAAACATCCCGATCACTAGAAAAAAACAGCATTTCGCGGTTTCGTAATTTCCATTTGAATATAACGATGGTAGCATCCTACCTGTCTCAATCATCTACAGGGTGGCTAAAGTGAAAAAATGGGTGTGGGTGTGCTTGTGTCTGACCAGCCTGTGGGCTCATGCAGAAGATCGTAAGGTCCGCGTATTTGCGGCAGCGAGTCTGACCGATGTCATGAATGTGTTGGCTAAGCAATATAGTCAGCAAAGTGGTGTGCAGGTGGTGCCTGTGTACGGCGGCTCGGGCACGCTGGCCAAGCAGGTTGAGCAAGGTGCACCGGGTGACCTGTTTATTTCTGCCGATGAAAAATGGATGCGCTATCTCAGTGAGCGCCAATTGGTACAAGCGGCCTCTGTGCAGCCCTGGCTGGGCAACCTGCTGGTGATGATCACACCGCAAAACAAACCTCTGTCGTTACGCGCTGAGTCGGGCACCGATATCGCACGGCAGGCGCCGGGTTATTGGTGTACTGGTGACACCTTGTCGGTGCCAGTGGGCATCTATGCCAAGCAGTCCCTGACGACTTTGGGATGGTGGGAGGGGCTGAAAAATCGCCTGGTGAGTACGCAGGATGTGCGAGCGACGCTGACGCTGGTAGAGCGCGATGAGTGCGATGTTGGCATTGTCTATGCCAGTGATGCACAGTCTTCCAGCAAGGTGCGTGTGGCTGGCGAGTTTGCGGAAAATAGCCATGTGCCGATTATCTATCCCTTAGCACTGCTCACACAGGCCAGCAGTGAATCTGCGCTGTTTGTCCGTTACCTACAATCGGCAGAGGCTAAAAAGCTGTTGCTCTCCTATGGGTTTAAGCCCTTGTTTTAATGCATCTATCATGTTGACTTTGTCCCCTGCTGAATACGCGATTCTCTGGCTGTCACTCAAGGTGGCGGTGTGCTGTGTGCTGGTGCTGATTTTACCTGCCACGGCGATGGCCTGGGTCTTGGCCAGAAAGCGTTTCTGGGGGCATGCCTTGCTTGATGCGCTGGTGCACTTACCCATGGTGTTGCCACCGGTGGTGCTGGGGTATATGTTGCTGGTGTTACTGGGGCGGCGGGGCTGGATTGGCCACTGGTTATATGTGCAGTTTCATGTTCAGCTGACGTTTCACTGGTGGGGGGCGGTGATTGCCTCGGCCGTGATGGCGTTTCCATTGATGGTCCGTGCCATCCGGCAAGCGTTGATGCAAGTGAACCCGCAGTTGGAGCAGGCCGCGCAGACCCTAGGCGCCTCTCCCCTCAAGGTGTTTTTCACCATCAGCCTGCCATTGTCCTATCATGGCCTGTTAACGGGGGGGATTTTGGCGTTTAGCCGCAGTCTGGGTGAGTTTGGGGCCACCATTACGTTTGCAGGTAATTTAGAAGGGGAGACACGCACCTTGCCGCTCGCCATCTACAGCCTCACCCAGTCACCAGACGGCGAGGCAGGTGCCTTGCGCTTGGTCGTGCTGAGTGTGCTGGTTTCTGTCATTGCGCTACTGGTCAGCCAGTGGCTGGAGCGTCGTTTGCTCAGGAGGCAACAACCATGCTGAACGTGGATATTCAGTTGCATCAACCGCATGCCGTTACGTCAGCGTTCGCGCTGGAGGCACAGTTCACACTATTGCCCGGCCGCTGTTTAGGGGTCATGGGGCCATCAGGTGCCGGCAAGACCAGCTTGTTGCATGCGATCGCCGGCTTATTGACGCCAAGCACAGGCCGTATTTTGCATGATCACCAGCCCTGGTTCGATGCCGCGCAGGGTGTTTCACTCCCACCCTGGCAGCGGGCGGTCGGTCTGGTTTTTCAAGAGGGCCGGTTGTTTCCGCATATGAGTGTGCTGCGAAATCTGCAGTATGGCATGCCCGCGCAGGGCGCACAGATTGCGCTGGATGATGTGGTGGATGTGTTGCAGTTAAACACCTTGCTTGCACGCATGCCTGCGCAGCTGTCAGGCGGCGAACAGCAACGCGTGGCCATGGGCAGAGCGTTATTGCGTCAGCCAGCCGTACTGCTGATGGATGAGCCCTTGAGTGGATTGGATGAAGCCTTGAAGCAGCAGGTACTGCCTTATGTCAGACAGGTGCTAGAGTCATTTGCACTGCCCACGCTATATGTCAGCCATGTCAGTGAAGAGGTGTCGGCGGTGGCCGATGAGGTGTTGTGGCTGGCACAGGGGCGCCTGCACCAGCCAGCGTCAAGATAGCCCCGACTAATTAGTGGTGATGGCCGCCTGCACCATGCACGTGCTGGTGGGAAATTTCTTCCTGCTGCGCAGAACGCACATTGGTAATGGTGGCGGTAAACAACAGACGTTGACCCGCCCATGGGTGGTTACCATCCACAACGACTTTGCCATCTGCAATGTCGGTAATGGTGTAGAGAATCACGTCGCCGGTTTCGTCTTCACCTTCAAATTGCATGCCGACTTTGAGGTCTTTGCTAGGGAATGCGCTGGCGGGTTCAATCTGTACCAAGCCATCGTCATACTCACCGAAAGCATCTTCTGGATCCAGGCTGACTTGCACGACATCACCCACGTTTTTACCGTGGATCGCTTCTTCTACTTTAGGGAAAATGTTGTCATAGCCACCATGCAGATAAGCCACCGGATCCTGGCTTTCTTCCAGAATGTCGCCATCGCTATTTTGCAGTTTATAGGTCATGGTGACCACGGTGTTCATTGCTACTTGCATGAGTAAAGTCCTAATTTTGCTTGAAAAACGCTATTCTAAAGGATATTGCAGAGGTGGTGTCACTCTTGCGGGCGATAATGTTGCCCATAGCGCTTGCGCCACTGCCAGGGGGGTGTTGGATCCGCGTCTTGCCACAAGCCGCGTCGCGCGTCTCTGGCCTCTTGCTGCAAGGTGTTGAGCGCGGTGCGCTGTGAGTAGCGGTGGTTAAACCAGGCCATGCCGGCCGCCACCTGTGCGGCACTGGCGTCTACCCCATCGCAATACAAGTGTCCGAGGGTGCGCTGATAGCGATCTTGCCCTTGGGTGTGTACGCTGATGACGCTATGGCTACAGAGCTGGATTAACTGGCGGCGGGATTGATTGCCAAAGGCTTGCTGACGCTCTGGGGCGTCGATGTCCAGCAGGCGCAGAGAATAACGCTGCCCGTCATCGTCAATGATGACAGTATCGCCATCGATGACTTTTTGCAGCGTGGTTTCCGCTTGCGCACCGCCCGCGGCGCCTAATAATGCCAACAGCAGCCACAAGCGAGACATTTGGCTTAATCCAGCAGGCTGGTGTAGTTGTCCGGGGTCAGTACACTGGGGATGGCTTCCGGCAGTAATGCCGGATAATCCTTGCTAAAGTGCAGGCCTCGGCTCTCATGTCTATCGATCGCACAGCGCACAATCAGCTCCGCCACCTGCAACAGATTGCGCAGCTCGATCAAGTCGTGACTGACCTTGAAGTTGCTGTAAAACTCATGCACTTCATCTCTGAGCATGTGAATACGATGCAGGGCGCGGCTCAGACGTTTGGTCGTGCGTACGATGCCCACATAGTTCCACATAAATCGACGCAACTCGTCCCAGGTATGCGTAATCAGGACCTCTTCATCGGCGTCGGTCACGCGGCTTTCATCCCAGTCCGGTAGCGAGATGGTGGGTTGTAAGCCCTGCGCCTCGATATCCAGAGCGCAGCTTTGGCTAAACGCCAGACATTCCAGTAAGGAGTTGCTGGCCAGCCGGTTGGCGCCATGCAGGCCGGTACACGCGGTTTCTCCAATGGCATACAGGCAGTCAATGTCGGTGCGGCCGTGCATATCTGTCATCACGCCGCCACAGGTGTAGTGCGCGGCCGGAACCACCGGAATCGGTTGTTGGGTGATGTCTATGCCTAATTGCAGACAGCGCTGATAGATATTCGGGAAATGTGATTGGATAAATGCGGCCGGTTTGTGGCTAATATCGAGGTAGACACAGTCTAGTCCGCGTTTCTTCATTTCAAAGTCGATGGCACGCGCTACCACATCGCGGGGAGCCAGTTCACCACGGTCATCATGCCATGGCATGAAACGTGTGCCATCCGGCAGGGTCAGCAGTCCGCCCTCGCCACGTAACACTTCCGAAATCAAAAACGATTTGGCATGCGGGTGGTAGAGGCAGGTTGGGTGAAACTGCACAAACTCCATATTGGCCACCCGACAGCCTGCCCGCCACGCCATGGCAATGCCGTCACCGGTGCTGATATCGGGGTTGGTGGTGTAGAGGTAGACCTTGCCTGCCCCGCCGGTGGCCATGATGGTGTATTGGGCGGAGAGGGTGATCACTCTGCCGGTCTGGTTGTTTAGTACATAAGCGCCCAGGCAGCGGTTAGGTCCGTCACTGGCTGTTTGTTTAAACAGTTTGTGTGTGGTGATCAGGTCAACTGCAATGTGGTGCTCAAGAATCGTGATGTTGGGATGCTCGCGTACACGGTCAGTCAGGGTCGTTTGCACGGCATGCCCGGTCGCATCCGCTACATGCACCACGCGGCGGTGACTGTGCCCACCCTCGCGGGTCAGGTGCAGGCTGTCGTCACTGGCCTCGCGTGTGAAATTCACACCTTGCTGCAACAGCCACTCGATACTGGCGCGGCCATTGGTGACCACCATGCGCGTCACCTCGTTGTCGCACAGGCCAGCACCGGCATCCAGCGTATCCTTAATATGAGCTTCGACGGAATCCTCGCTGTTAAGCACGGCGGCAATGCCGCCCTGTGCCCAGTGGCTGGCACTCAAGGCCAATTCGCGTTTGCTGAGGATGCATACTCTGTGCTTATCAGCCAGACGTAATGCCAGTGATTGTCCTGCCAATCCGCTACCGATGATCAGAACGTCAAACACTTTATTCATATTGTTTTCAAAACGTGGGAACTTTGGAGACGGCTTGGGGTCGTATTTAAGTCTGTCATGCAAGTTGCAGCACAGGCAATAAAAAGGGATGAGGCGATGTTACACACAGCAAATTTAGAGGCGTTAACGCGCACCGGG
>CAYTIV010000084.1:0-8221 GCA_964437895.1 uncultured Methylotenera sp. | reverse complement strand
ATGGCCGCGGGCGACACGCCTAATCGTGCCAAAGCAATGCCACGCCCTTTACAGACGCGGAATTCGACTTGCCACCCGCCCCATTGCTGGCTGTTTTCACCGTTCCAGACTAAGGGAGTACTTGGTAAAGACGGCGGTTTGGCCACGCTATATAGGCGCTGCTGATAGTGGTGCAAGTAAGCACGGTGAGTATCGGCCTGCCCTTGCAAAGGTAAGTGCAGATAACGGTTGGGTTTGACCGCAGAAAGTTGCTGCCAGTAGTCTTGTAACTGCTCAGTGTTAGGCATGCGCAACTGTTGCAACTGAAACCAGTAACGCAGCAAATTTTTTGCGCGCACATCCCCCAGCCCATGCAATGACTTCAGCGCAACAGACTGGCCCAGCCACTCATCACGGACTTCGCAAGTAATGAGGTCTTGCGCGGCCAGCGTATCCAGCAACTGCTGCGCATCGGCCATATGGCCAGCGCTGCGCGCCAATGCCTGATCAAGTTGTGGATAGCGTTCGCGCATCACCGGCATGACGGTATGACGCATAAAATTGCGGTCAAAGCGGGTATCGGTATTACTCTCGTCATCGACCCATTGCAAAGCAGCCTGGGCCGCATAGTCCAGTAAGTCCTGCTTGGGGATGTCTAGCAAAGGCCTGAGCAAATGACGCTCAGCATCCCATGCCCCCATGGCACTCAGCCCTTTCACGCCGGCACCACGCATCAATTGCAACAACAGGGTTTCGCCCTGATCCTGCAGATGGTGTGCCGTGACGATGGCGGAGGCGCCAATTTGATCAGCCATGCGCGTCACTGCCTGATAGCGCGCCTCGCGCGCAGTGGCCTCTATGCCAGCGCCTGATGCTAAATCAAGCTGAACGCGCTCGCTATAACAGACCACGTTGAGGGCCAGACATTGCTGCTCACAAGCGTGGAGCCAATCGTCCGCATGCGGACTCAGGCCATGATGCACATGCATCGCCGCTAGGGTAAAAGTCAGCTGCGGACGCAACTGCGCCAGTGCGTGCAGCAGTACCACAGAGTCTACACCGCCACTGTAAGCAACCAGCAACAGGGGGGGCGTAGATGAAGGGGTGGACGAACCGGCCAGAAACGCCGAAAGGGTTTGGGCAAGCCGGCTCAGAATGAGCGAGTTACTTTTCACTGCTGGCTTTGAACTTGCCGTAACTCATCAGACGCTGATAGCGGGTTTCCAGCAATTGCGGCACTTTTTTAGCTTGCAAGGTTTTGAGCTGTTGCGTGATGGCCTGGCCAATACGCTCCATGATCTCTTCGTAATTACGGTGCGCACCGCCCAGAGGCTCACTGACAATGGTATCTACCAAGCCCAGTGACTTGAGGCGATCCGCGGTAATGCCCAAGGTCTCGGCGGCATCAGGGGCGCGGCTGGCACTCTTCCACAAAATGGAGGCGCAGCCTTCGGGTGAAATCACGGAGTAAGTGGAGTATTGCAGCATGTTAAGGTGATCAACCACGCCCAACGCCAAAGCGCCGCCGGAGCCACCCTCGCCGATCACAATACCGATGATCGGTGTTTTCAACTCAGCCATCACATACAGATTACGGGCAATCGCTTCAGACTGACCACGCTCCTCTGCACCGATGCCTGGATACGCGCCAGGAGTATCAATAAAGGTGATGATAGGCAGTTTGAATTTTTCTGCCAGGCGGAACAGGCGCAACGCCTTGCGATAGCCCTCAGGACGTGGCATACCAAAGTTACGGTACTGACGCTCTTTGATATCACGGCCTTTTTGATGGCCCATGACCATGACCGGAACGCCTTTAAAACGGGCAATTCCGCCAACAATCGCAGGGTCATCAGCATAGGCTCTGTCGCCATGCAACTCCTGAAAATCCGTAAACAACGCACTGATATAGTCAATGGTATAGGGACGCTGCGGGTGACGCGCGACCTGTGAAATCTGCCATGCGCTCAGGTTCTGATACGTATCCTGCAACAGTTTGTTGTTTTTCTTTTGCAACAAATCCAGCTCTTTGGAGATATCCAGAGAGTCATGTTCATCATGCGAAACCTGCAGCGCATCAATACGCTTCTCAAGTTCAGCAATCGGCTGTTCAAAGTCAAGATAAGTCAGCTTACTAGGCGTTAAACGTTTTGCACTCATGGTTAATTCCGTTATGAGTTCTTGAAAAAAAGATCATGCATTATAAAGGATTTTGACGTTTTCTTTTGACAACCAGCCCTGTAAATTCTGAAGCAGGTCATCATGCAACACCACTTGCCAGTCATCGCCCAGCATCAAACTGACCTGCGCGGACTGATTATGGTAATCCACTTTGATTGGACAGCGCTTTTGTTCCTCGCTGGCATAGCGATATGGCGTAAGCACGTTCATCAGGCGCTGTACATCCGAGGTGCCGTTACAACTTAGGGTCAGCATCTGCGCAAAACGGTTACGCACCGCGGCCAAATCATACAGCTTGCGGGCACTGACACGAATTCCACCAGAGAACTCGTCATTGGTGATGCGCCCTTCTACCACCAGTAGCTGATCATCTTTGATCCATTGCGCATGTTGCGTGAGCAACTCGGCGCCCACCACCACGTCGACACGTCCGACAGCATCATCCAGCGTCACAATCGCCATTTTTCCGCGTTGCGTCATGCGCACACGTACGCCCATCACCACACCTGCCAGCAGCTTGGGTTGCTCCTGCGGCGCCAATTCACTCAGATTGCCCTTGATAAAGGGCCCGAGTTGGGCCTTGTAGCTCAAGTAAGGGTGGCCGCTCAAATAAAAGCCAAGCGCAGATTTTTCTTCCATCAGCGCCTGCTCGGGGCTCCAGGCAGCCATCGCCGGCAATTCATGTCGTGTCTCGACCAGTCCACCAAACAAACAATCCTGGCCAGCATGGGCAGCGGTTTGCTCGGCGACGCTAATTGCGGTATCCAAACCAGCCAGCAAAGCGGCGCGATTAGGCTCCAGCTTATCAAACGCGCCTGCACGAATCAGTGATTCGATGACGCGCCGGTTGACCTTACGCAGATCCAGACGCTGACAGAAATCAAAGATGTCCTTGAAAGGCCCCTGCGCCTGCCTAGAGGCCATAATCAGCTCAATCGCCGCCAGACCGGTGCCCTTGATCGCGCCCAGGCCGTATAAAATTTGTTGCGCACTCAAAGGGTTGAACTGATAGATGCTGGCATTAATATCTGGCGGCAAGACCTCAATGTGATTAGCCCCACAGTCATCAAAAAACGTATGCACGTTATCCGTATTGTTCATGTCTGCAGACATGGTGGCGGCCAAAAATGCCGCAGGATAATGCGCCTTCAGATAAGCGGTATGATAAGCAACCAGCGCGTATGCAGCCGCGTGAGACTTGTTGAAGCCATAGCCTGCAAACTTCTCAAGCAAGTCGAATAGCTCGTTAGACTGCTGCAAGGTCAAGCCATTTTTGAGTGCACCTTCGTTGAAGATTTCACGCTGCTGCACCATCTCTTCTGGCTTTTTCTTACCCATGGCGCGACGCAACAGGTCGGCGCCACCAAGACTGTAACCGGCCACCACCTGCGCGATCTGCATCACCTGCTCCTGATACACCGCAATACCGTAGGTCTCTTTCAGGATGGACTCTGTAGAAGCATGCGGATACTCCACGCGCTGCGTACCATGCTTGCGTCGGCAAAAGTCCGGGATCAGGTCCATCGGGCCCGGGCGGTATAACGCAACCAGGGCAATAATATCTTCAAACAGGTCAGGCTTGGCCTGCTTGAGCATGTCTTTCATCCCGCGCGATTCCAGCTGGAACACCGCCGTGGTGTTGGCTGTTTTCAGCAAGTGATAACTTTTTTTGTCATCCAGCGGAATGGTTTCAAAACTCAGGGGCGGCAGATCTTGCTGGGCACGCTGGGCATTGGCGTTATCCAAGGCCATATTGAGTATGGTCAGTGTGCGCAACCCCAAAAAGTCGAACTTGACCAAGCCGACCGCTTCAACATCGTCTTTGTCATACTGGCTCACCAGACTCTCGCCATTGGGCTGGCAATAGACGGGTGAAAAATCTGAAATCTTACCTGGCGCAATCAATACACCGCCGGCGTGCATCCCGATGTTTCGAACAAGCCCCTCTAGGCGCAGCGCCAGTGATAGCAACTCAGCGACTTCCTCCTCTTTTTCGCGACGCTCCTGCAGCTGCGGCTCTTTTTCCAGCGCCGCTTCTAGGGTAATCCCCAACTCCATGGGAATCAGCTTGGCAATCCCATCAACAAAGTTAAATGGCAAATCCAGCACCCGGCCAACATCTCGAATCACGGCCTTGGCGGCCATGGTCCCGAAGGTCGCGATCTGAGACACCGAAGCCAAGCCATATTTGTGCTTGACGTAATCGATGACGCGATCTCGTCCTTCCTGACAGAAGTCAATATCAAAGTCGGGCATAGACACCCGTTCTGGGTTCAGAAAACGCTCGAACAGCAGATTATATTTGAGCGGATCGAGGTCGGTAATGCCCAAGCTGTAAGCCACCAGAGAGCCTGCACCAGAGCCCCGGCCGGGCCCGACGGGAACACCGTTATTCTTGGCCCAGTTAATAAAGTCGGCCACGATCAAAAAGTAGCCAGGAAACCCCATTTGTACGATGATGCCGCACTCAAACTTGAGTCGCTCTTCGTATTCTGGCCGCTTTTGCGCTCGCAAGGTTTCATCTGGGTATAAATAGGCGAGCCGATGCTCAAGGCCTGCTTGCGACTGATCAATCAGGTATTGATCCAGACTTTCGCCGTTCGGGGTCGGAAAATCAGGCAGATAGTTTTTGCCGAGCGTAAGGGTCAAATTGCATCGTTTGGCAATGTGTACGGAGTTTTGCAGCGCCAGCGGCATATCTGCAAACAGCGCCTGCATTTCCGCCTGCGTTTTCACATATTGCGTATCCACAAAGCGGCGCGGACGACGCTTATCAGCCAGTACATAGCCCTCTGCAATGCAGGTACGGGCCTCATGCGCCATAAAATCATCAGGGGTCTGAAACTGTATAGGGTGCGTGGCGACCACCGGCAAATCCAGCTGCTGCGCCAGCTGCACGGTCTGTTGTATCAGTTGTTCTTGCGCATAGGCTTCTGGCGTCCCTGGCGCATGAATACGTTGCACCTCAAGATAATATCTGCCAGCGAATAGCGCTGCCCAGGCCTGCGCATATTGCAAAGCCAGCGCCTGATTGCCTGACTGCAAGGCCTGCCCGACATCACCGGCAGAAAAGCCTGACAAGAGCAACAGGCCTGCATTTTTTTGCTGCAACCACTCGACCTTGATTTCAGCGCGGTCCCGATATTGGTTCTCAAGATAGGCGCTAGATAACAGTTCGCACAGATTGCGATACCCTTGCTGACTCTGTACCAGCAACAACAATCGATAGGGCTGATCGCGCTGTACACTGTTCTCGACCCATACATCGCAGCCTAGCAGCGGCTTGAGCCCTTTTCCACGTGCGGCTTTATAAAACTTGACCGCACCAAACAGGTTAGCAAGGTCAGTCAGCGCAATCGCTGGCATCGCATCACTTTTGGCGGCTTTGACATAATCGTCAATACGCACCGTACCGTCCACAATGGAGTATTCACTGTGACAGCGCAAATGAATAAATGCAGGTTGTAAGGGGGAAATTTCAGGTGAATCCATGGTCTTATTTTAACCGCCTACGTGCTGATTTGCATCCCAAGCGCATGCAAATAATCTGATTGACAGGTAGCGGATTAGCATGCGTAAACCAGTGATGAGCCGTGGCCATCACAGATAAAAATTTTAAATTAACTGCATAATGCACTATGATATCAACTGTTAAGTTAATTTAAAAAAACATGACCAACGCTACTACACTCCTTGGAGAGCCGATTGTTGTTGAGGACGAACTCCCCATTATCGGGCAGCCTTTACCGCATTTTGAGCTGGTAAACCATGCGCTGGAAGACATTGCACTCGAGCAGTTTTCCGGCCAACGCAAGATTCTGCACTTCTTTCCCGGCATCGATACGCCAACCAGCGCACAATCTGTCAGAACGCTAGACGCACTCGTGGCCGCGTTGGAAAATACTGTACTGTTGCACATCTCTGCTGACCTACCCTTTACGACAGCCCGCTTCTGCACCCAGGAGGGGCTCAATAACGGCCTCTATCTCTCAACCCTGCGCGGACGCAACATGCTCAAACACTACGGCGTATTGATGATGTCCAGTAAACTGGCGGGGCTACCCGCGCGTGCCGTCATCGTCGCCGATGCACAAGACCGCGTGCTACATGTGGAACTGGTACCAGAACTGACAGATGAACCAGACTATGGCGCGGTCATGGACGCCTTACAAATCGTAAACCCTTAAAATTTATGTGGTTGATTGCGACTGCCTGACGCGATAAAGTGCTGGCTTAACAATCAACACCATTTTGGAGAAGAGTATGTCTAGCGTGACGCTTAAAGGTAATCCGGTCGCCGTGGGTGGTCAATTTTTAGTGGCAGGCAATACTGCGCCCGCGTTTCAACTGGCAGATGCCAAACGTACATTGGTAGGCCTGGATGCCTATGCTGGCAAACGTAAAGTGTTGAATATTTTTCCAAGTATAGACACCCCCACCTGCGCTACTTCTGTACGCACGTTTAACAAAGAGGCGAGCAGCGTCAGCAACACTGTGGTGCTGTGCATCTCCGCTGACTTGCCATTTGCACAAAGCCGCTTCTGCGGCGCCGAAGGTCTGGAAAACGTTGTCACACTGTCCACCTTCCGTGACACAGCAAAATTTGCCACTGATTACGGTGTATTCATCACAGACAGCAGCCTCGCTGGTTTGACCGCGCGCGCCGTCATTGTTCTGGACGAGAACAACAACGTGCTGCACAGCGAACTGGTAGGTGAAATTGCTGATGAGCCTAACTACGCAGCAGCGCTGGCAGTGCTCAAATAAGCACGGTTATTTTGCCAATAAAAAAGCCAGCAAATGCTGGCTTTTTTATTGGCGTGACACACTCTGAAACGTGTGGCTTAGACCCGCTTGAATAACAGACTGCCGTTGGTACCACCAAAGCCAAAGTTGTTTTTCAGGGCATACTCAATCTGCAGATCACGCGCGGTATTTGCGCAATAATCTAGATCGCACTCAGGATCCTGATTAAACAGATTGATGGTAGGCGGTGACACTTGATTGTAAATGGACAATACTGTGAACACGGACTCCAGCCCACCCGCGCCGCCCAGTAAATGACCGGTCATGGACTTGGTTGAGTTCACCACCAGTTTGTAGGCATGGTCACCAAAGGTGGCCTTGATCGCGTTGGTTTCGTTCGCGTCACCCAGTGGTGTAGACGTGCCATGCGCGTTCATGAACTGCACCTGATCAGGATTGACCCCTGCATTCTTCAACGCATTGACCATGGAGCGGCGAGGACCATCCATATTCGGCGCAGTCATGTGATAAGCATCGGCACTCAAACCGTAACCTGCCACTTCAGCATAAATCCGTGCACCACGTGCCTTGGCATGCTCATACTCTTCCAGCACCATGACACCGGCACCTTCACCAATTACAAAGCCATCACGGTCTTTGTCCCAAGGACGGCTCGCTGTTGCCGGGTCATCATTGCGACCAGACAAGGCGCGCGCAGAGGCAAAACCACCCACGCTCAGCTCAGTAATGGCGGCTTCAGCACCACCGGCAACCATCACATCAGCATCACCGTACTCGATCATACGTGCGGCCTCGCCTATGCTGTGCGTGCCTGTTGTACAGGCAGTCACCACGGCGATATTCGGTCCCTTGAGCCCCAGCATGATGGACAGATTGCCCGAAATCATGTTGATGATAGTGCCAGGAATAAAGAAAGGTGAAATCTTGCGCGGACCACCTTCGTCATAACTGTCGTTGGTAGATTCGATCAAGCCCAAGCCACCAATACCAGAACCAATCGTGACACCAATGCGCTCTGCATTGGCCTCTGTCACCTCTAGACCGGAATCACGGAAGGCTTCCAAGCCAGCGGCCAGACCATACTGGATAAAGGTATCCATACGGCGTGCATCCTTGGCCGGGATAAAGTCTTCTGCATTAAAGCCTTTGACTTCACCTGCAATTTGCGAGGCAAACGGGGTAGGATCGAATTTAGTGATACGGGTAATGCCTGATTGACCTGCAACCAGATTGTCCCAGGCGGTTTGGGTACCAATCCCTACTGGAGACACCACGCCCAAGCCAGTTACTACTA
>CAYTIV010000083.1:0-8239 GCA_964437895.1 uncultured Methylotenera sp. | reverse complement strand
TGTTGCGCTAGGCTCAGCAGCCTCCGTCTCGGCTTCCTGGGTCACTTCTTCGATCACATGCAAGAACTTGCACTCCAGTTCCATGAGTAGCGTGTCCACTTTTTGAATGGCCAAGCGCACCTTGCTGCCTGCTTTGGTGGCTGGCAAGCTATGCACCTTGGTCATGTAAGGCAGGCTGTCGAGCCTAACCAGATTTTCACGCCAGACCGTGGCATCAATCTCGGTCACACCTTCCTGAATCAGGTATTGCAAGCACCAGTAACGCTCCATGCGTGTCTGAAAGTCGTTGTAGGCATTGTAAGTCTGGTCAAAGTTGCGCATATGGCCAACGATTTCATCGCCATTCGGCGGGTACACCGGCTCGGTCATGGTCAACACACTGATCAGCTGACGCTGGTTGATCAAATCCACTGCACGCCTTAGTGGCGAGGTACACCAGGCATATTGGGCAACGCCCAAGCCCTGATGGCCCTCGGCCTTGGTGGTCATATAGACCTTGCCGCCATTTTGCGCCCGATAAATCCCCGGTACACCATGTTCGGCCAATAACAGACCCCATTGGCTGTTGGCGGCAATCATCAGCTCAGCCACCAGTTTATCCATCGGCGATCCACGCTGACGGTTGATAATGCTGACTTTACCTTCACTCACATAAAAGTTGTAGTCCACGGGTTGCGGACGGGTCGGATCATACTTGCCACGCGCCTTCTCTAGGCTTTCTGCAAAGTTAAACAGATACACCAGCGAGGCCCATAAGGGATGGCCACTGTCCTCAGTCAGCGTCTGGGCGTTGAAATAGGGTTCTAGCGTATCGTGGCGTAGGTTTTCAACGATATGTACGCGCTCCAGGCAGCTGTGCTGACGCACAATATTCCAATCCGGCGCCACTTCCAAATACAGGGACAAGGCTGGCTTGGTCTCGCCGGCATCGAGGCTGAAAGGTCGAATGGCCGCTTCAGGCAGCATGGTAATTTTGTGCCCGGGCATGTACACGGTTGATAAGCGCTTCATGACCTCTTGGTCCAGCGCCTCATGCGGCGTCACCCCCAACGCTGGCGCGGCGATATGAATCCCTACCAGCGTATGCCCATTTTCTAGCGCCGTGACTGATAAGGCATCATCAATCTCGGTAGTCGTACTGTCATCAATACTGAAGGCTTGCGCGGCAGAGATGGGCAAATCGTCAGGCATTGACGCCAGCGCGAACGCAGGAAACTCGGTGCCATGCGCAAAATACTCGCGCAAAAAGGCGCCCAGATGATAGTCATGCACCGAAGGCACCGCCCCTACTGAGTGCAACACTTGCACCGGCAGTTGCTTAAGCTCTAGGGAGGCTTGCTCTAGAGCTTTCCACTCCAGGCTGTTTTTATCCGGGGCATACAGCAAGGCATCAAGTTTGGCCGGAAAGCTCTCAGGCAGCACCTGCGACTTGAGCTGGTTCACCATCTGCGCCATCCACTCGGCTTGCTGACGCTTTTTCTCCAGCCCTGCCAGTGCCGCTTTCAATGTGTCATCAGGCGCCGCTTTGTAACGTCCTTTACCTTTGCGGTAAAAGTACATGGGGGCCGCGTGCAGCTTGATCGCAATCGCAGCAGACTGTTGTCGGGTGGGCTGCCCGCCATAGTACTCGGCAGCCAGATCTTCGAAGGCGAACTCCGGTTCACCGCAGCACTCCCACAAAAAATCAGTATCCAGTGACTCGGCCTCGGCTTGGGCCGCCTCTAGAAAGCCAGAGAGACTGCCTTCAAACCGCATCAGCACATTGGCTGTTTTGATTTTGCTGCGCTTGCCGGTGCTGGCTTCAACCTGCATGCTGCTATCGGCTTCGGACATGATAGACGCGACCTTGAAGCCACCGTCTTCTTCATAAAAAACATTCATGTGGGAGATTTACCGTGTGGCATGCACACGAGACTGTATTCAAAACGACATTTTACCCGAGAAGCCGGCAGTTTTTTGGCAGGCACTGAACTTTAGCCATGGATAATGACTAAAATAGCATGATGAAGTCTCTCACCTTTGATAACCGCTTTATCCGCGAACTCCCTGGCGACCCCATTTCAGACAACTACACCCGGCAAGTCAGTGAATGCCTGTGGTCTGCGGTACAACCGACGCCTGTCCGTCAGCCGCAATTGCTGGCGTATAGCCCAGAAGTAGCCCAGCTACTAGGCCTCTCAGCCGACGACATGCAAGACCCGGAGATGATTCAAACCCTAGGGGGAAATGGTGCGCTGGCTGGCATGTTTACGTATGCCACCCGTTATGGTGGCCATCAGTTTGGCCACTGGGCCGGGCAACTGGGAGATGGTCGTGCCATCTATCTGGGGGAGCTGTTGCACAACGATGCACGCTACGAGTTGCAGCTCAAAGGGGCAGGCGAAACCCCCTACTCTCGCTCCGCGGATGGCCGCGCCGTATTGCGCTCCAGTCTGCGCGAATTTTTATGCTCAGAAGCGATGCACCATCTGGGCGTACCAACCACCAGAGCCCTCAGCCTAGTCACCACAGGTGATCACGTCGTGCGCGACATGTTTTACGATGGCCGCCCACAGCGCGAGCCGGGCGCGATTGTCTGCCGCGTAGCGCCTTCATTTACGCGCTTCGGCCACTTTGAAATATTGGCCAGCCGCGGCGAACTCGCCCTATTACAACGCCTCATCGGCTTTACGATAGACCGCGACTTTGCCGACTGGTGGCCGCAAACCGGACTCTCGCTCGACATGCAAGCTCCCTCACCAGACCTGATAGAGGCCTGGTTTGAGGAGGTCTGTGCCCGCACGGCGACCATGATTGCGCATTGGATGCGCGTGGGCTTTGTGCACGGCGTCATGAATACCGACAATATGTCTATTCTGGGCCTGACGATTGATTACGGCCCTTATGGCTGGATAGACAACTTTGATCCCGGCTGGACGCCCAACACAACGGATGCGCAAGGTAGACGTTATTGCTTTGGCCGACAACCCGACATTGCCCGCTGGAACCTAGAGCGCCTGGCAGACGCGCTGGCAACCGTGTTGCCTGCCACACAAGGCTTGAGCCAAGGCCTCACCACATTCGACCAAACGTATCTCCGCGCTTTAACCAGCAGCTTATCCAGCAAGTTTGGGCTAGATCAGTGGCAGGACGGCGATGGCACGCTAATTAACCAGGTGTTTGAGCTGATGCAACGGGCGGAGGTCGATCAAACCTTGTTTTTCACCCACCTAGCCTCCCTAGATATCACCGCACCCAAGTTGGAGACGCTGAGCCCGGCGTTTTACACCGAGCAAGGACTACAACAATTTGGCAACGACTTTACGGCGTGGCTCAGCGGGTACAGCCAGCGGGTACAACAGGCGCAGCTTGCGCCAGCAGCGCGTTTGCAAAAAATGGCCGCAGCCAATCCCGTCTATGTGCTACGTAACTATCTGGCGCAAGAAGCGATTGATTTAGCCACCGCCGGGGATAACAGCCGTTTGCTGGAGCTATTGGACGTGTTACGCCACCCCTATCGCATACAGCCGGGCAAAGAAGCCTTCGCACAAAAACGACCCGATTGGGCGCGACAAAAAGCGGGTTGCTCGATGCTGTCCTGTAGCTCATAATTTTAATCATGAATCTTGCAGAACAATTAATTATCGATGCGGGCTTACGCCCGACCAAGGCACGTATCGCGGTCTTAGAAATGCTCAGCCTTTCGCCGACCGCACTCAGCCATACCGAAATATTGACTGCCCTGTTGGGCCGCAAGGAAATAGATCGCGTGACTGTGTATCGGGTTTTAGACTGGCTGCTGGAAAACAACCTGATTCATAAGATTTCTAGTGATGACCGTGCATGGAAATTTCAACTCAACCCCCTCTCGCCCAAAGTATCAACCCGTCATTACCAAAATGTAGACACCACCAAACAAACGCTACTGCCAAATAATAATCATGGTCATGCACACCTACACTGCCAGCGCTGCAAAGCAGTCGTTTGCATCCATGAATTAGCCTCACATATTCCCCAAGCCATTTTAAAAACCTACCAAGTTTCACACATAGACATCAGTCTCAAAGGCTTATGTCAGCAATGTCAGCAACTGCCTGAGTAACCACCCCTTACCTCACCAAACATGCAACATAGTTGCAAATTTAAAACTCACTCAGTAGAATGCAACTTTATTGCAATGCAACAGAGTTGCTTTACTGAGTGGTGTGACCGTGACCACCATTTGCAAAAATCTCACTACGCATGGAGTGGGGCGTGCGTTTGTTAACTATCCATTGCAATCAGAGTGACGCACTTTGCAACCAAATAGCCGAATTCATTGCTTGACCAACGCTAATCACCCTTAAAACCAGCTAGTTATGCTTTGAAACATCAACGCTAAATGAACACCAAGCGCGCAAACATAATCGTTAAGGATCATCATGAAGAAACTCCCTGTAACCGTACTTTCAGGCTTTTTAGGTGCGGGTAAAACTACCCTGCTAAACCATATTCTCAATAATCGTGAAGGCAAACGCGTTGCGGTGATTGTCAATGACATGTCTGAGGTGAATATTGATGCCCAACTGGTACGTGATGGCGGTGCAGAGCTCTCACGGCAAGAAGAAACACTGGTCGAAATGAGCAATGGTTGCATTTGCTGTACCTTACGGGAAGATTTATTAGTAGAAATCACACGCTTGGCCAAGCAAGGACGTTTTGACTATTTGCTGATAGAAACCACGGGAATCTCTGAACCTTTACCCATTGCTGAAACGTTCACCTTCACGGATGAGGATGGTCACTCTCTCAGTGATGTAGCGCAACTGGATACCATGGTCACCGTCGTCGATAGCTATCATTTCCTAAAGGACTATGGTTCGCAGGACAGCTTGGCTGACCGTGGTGAATCTTTAGGCGAAGAAGATGCACGCACAGTGGTGGATTTACTGGTCGATCAGATTGAGTTTTGCGACGTGCTGATCCTCAATAAAACCGATTTGATGACGCTGAACGAAATAGCAAAACTTGAAAATATCCTCAAAACACTGAATCCTCGGGCACAAATAATCCATAGCAGCTTTGGCAAAGTGCCACTTGAAAGAATCATCCATACCGGATTATTTGACTTTGACCAAGCCGCAGAAGCCCCTGGCTGGTTACAGGAGCTGCGTGGCCAGCACATTCCTGAGTCAGAAGAGTATGGCATCAGCAGTTTTGTATACCGTGCCAGAAAACCTTTCCACCCGCAACGCCTTTGGCAATGGCTGAATAGCGAATGGCCAGGCGTCATCAGATCTAAAGGCCGATTCTGGATTGCGTCCAGACCGGACGAATGTGGCTTGTGGTCGCAAGCAGGTGCTGTCACCCGAACAACGCTTGCTGGCATGTGGTGGGTAGCCACGCCATCACAGCACTGGCCTCAAGATGAAGAAAGCTTGCAACATATCCGCGAGCGCTGGCAAGCGCCATTTGGTGACCGTCAACAAGAATTGGTCATTATTGGCATGGCCATGGATAAAGCAGCACTCACCGCAAAGTTCAATGATTGCTTACTGACAGATGCCGAGATTGCGCAAGGTATGTCATCGTGGGAAACAATGTCAGACCCATTTCCGCTATGGTCTGCGCATACAGAAGATACAGAAGAAGATGAAAAACCAGCGACTGAAGCAGTCATGTTCTAGAGCGAAAATATCCATGACAAGTACACACCTAGGGAATAAAGGCATGATGCCAACGAAAACGATTGCAAACATACTGGCACTCACACTATTACCGGTGATATCGGGATATGCCAAAGAAGTTGTTGAACTCAAAAACGTAAGTAGTCAGGCCAGCAAAAAAGAAGAAACGTTAAACAGCGTTGAGTTGGATAGCGTGGTTGTACTTGGCAAAAAGGAACAAGTAATAACGACTGAAAAAGGACTCGCCGGTGCCGTTGATGTCATTACACGTGAAGAGCTCGAATATGAGCATGTGACGGACACTCTGGAGCTCTTTAGCAAAACACCTGGTGTTGTTCTTTCACGCTATAGCCAAGGCATCGTTAATACCGAAGTCTCTATTCGAGGCTTTAGTGGTGATGGCGAAACACCGCACGCAAAAGTGCTAGTGGATGGTATCCCCTCCAATTTATTTTCAGGGCTGAGCGAGTTGGACTATCTGTTCCCGACCAACATTCAAAGTGCTCAGGTGTTTAAAGGTACCAGTGATGCCACTACCGGCCTATTTGCGACAGCGGGTAACTACAAGGTCGAAACACGCAAAGATGTAGGCAAACAATTGCAGTTTGGCTATGGCAGCTTTCAAACACGTGAAATGCAGGGTTATTACGGCGAGAAGCAAGGCGTCTTGACGCAAAACTATGCGCTGGGGTATCGCAAAGGCAATGGTTTCCGGGATCATACCGAAAACGAAAAAATGACCTTATCCGGCCGCTGGCAAATGGACTTTGACCAATCCAGTCTGGCTTTAAGTGCAAAGTATGGCCAATACAACGCGCTACAAGCCCCAGGCTATATGTCAAAACAGCAGGCGCGTGAAGATCGCAGTGGTGTTGCAGCCAATGCACTTAACGATAACGGTGAAAAAGAATTCAAGCATGTGAGTCTGCATTATGACTATTTTTTTAATAATGACACAGACTTGAGCCTCAAGACCTTTTGGCAGAACTTTGATCGCGAACGTAACGTGCGTTTTATTGCATCTCCCGGCGTTGAAAATAGACAAGATGATCAAACCTCCACAGGTTTGATTGCGAGGTTAAACTGGGTACTCAACTCGCAGTGGTTGATTGAGGCTGGCTATGATATTGAGCATCAGGCAGTGAGGCAGTTTAATCAACGCGTCAACGCGGCGGGTGTCAATGTGATCCGCTTAAGATCTGACTACAACCTCACTGCACAGGGTATCTATGCCAAAGTTGAAAACACCCCAGTTGAGTGGTTGCGCTGGAACGCTGCGTTGAGAGCAGATCGATTAGATGCGCAAGCGAATACCCCCATTATTATTGGCACAAACGCCGCGCCTGCCAGAGTGATTCCAACCGATTTGTATAGTGCACCGACCATTGTCCAACCAAAATTCAATGTGTTTGCCAATGTGACAGAGCGACACACCTTGTTTGCAAACGCAGGCCGTAGTTTCCAAACCCCCACGAGCTTCAATTTAAATCAGTTTAATTCAGCGGCAGGCGCCAATTTTGGCACCCGCACCGATCTTAAAGTCGCGATCAATGATGGATGGGAACTCGGTCTAAAAAGTGGCTGGATTCCAGCGTTAAATACACGAATTTCTTACTGGCAACAAAAAGCAAAAAACGAGTTTATTACGATAGACAATATACGCCAACCAATTGGGGAAACGCTCAGACAAGGAATTGATGTCAGCGTGGACTATCAGTTGAGCGATGCATTCAGCTTGTGGGGAAATGCGTCTAGGGTCTATGCCAAGATTAAAGAACCCAACGCTCAAAACCCAGAGTTTAAAGGAAACAACATTCGTGGCATCCCCGCATACACCGCCTCAATAGGGATGCAATTTATGCCTAATGCATACTGGATAGCGCGTCTTCATGTCGACAGCCAAGGTAGCTACTACATCAATGAAAGTAATCTGGGTGGCAAGTACGGAGGGTATACATTGACCCATGCCAATATCGACTACAAAACCAGCTGGGGTCGGGTCAGTTTGTTAGCGAATAATATTTTTGACCGCTATTACGAGTATGTATTTGACTTTAACTCAAACGGCAGCAGTGGCGGTGTAAATTTTGCCCCCGGTGCTGGCCGTAACATCATGCTCACTGCTACGGTGGATTTTCTATGACCGAGATATTATCAGTCCAGCAATTAAGTCTGCGATTTTCAAAGCGTGACATTTTAAAACAGCTTGAACTCAGCCTAGTAGCCGGTGAAGTCGTCTCGGTGCTGGGCAGCAATGGTGCAGGAAAATCGACCTTACTGAAAAGCATTTTAGGGCTACATGCCGACGCCGAGCAAACGGGGAAAATACTGATTTCGGGTATTGATATCGCGCTCGATCGAGCGCAAGCCTTATCCCAGTTGGCCTATGTGCCTGAGCAACCCGCCGTTTACGGACACCTCTCAGCGATAGAGAACATCAGGTACTTTTTAAGTTTGAGTAATCTGGACAGTCAAAGCGATATTGCAAGTTATCTGACGATGGTCGGTTTGCCGGAAACATCATGGTATAGGCCATGCAATGTATATTCCAAAGGAATGAAGCAAAAAGTGATGCTGGCCTTTGCTCTGGCAAA
>CAYTIV010000082.1:0-8278 GCA_964437895.1 uncultured Methylotenera sp. | reverse complement strand
CTGTCGTCGAAGAAGCGGCCGCTGGAAAATGCGGATCGCGTCGATGAGGAGAATTAGTATTAGACGGAGTCACAGAGGTGGCTAGTGCTGTAATGTGTAAATGTCCCTCTGTACCATCACTTAAAACGACCACTAATGTTGAAAACGGCGCTTTCTTAAGTCTGGTAATGGCACTTCTTCTAATCATCCAGCTTCTGTGAATTCGGACAAACTCTTCAGGATCTAGCCGCTGCTCCAGCGAAGTCAGTGTCTCTTGGTGAAGATAACTGCCACCCGACACATGAATGCGCACATAGTCGCGCTCCGCCTGAAATCGAACAATGTCATCCTGCGAGAGGCGAACATACTCGCCCAATGACTTCACCCAGAACTCATGCTTTGGACGAGTGTGAGGCTTGAGCGCAGCCTTTAGCGAGGCTATGACCTCTTGCAACTCAGCAATTTTATCCGTCTGGAATCGGGTGCCAACAGCAGATCTGGCCTTCTGCATGGCAGCAAAAAAACGACCAGCATCAATCGGCTTGGTTAAATAGTCAATCGCGCTGGCCTCAAATGCACGCAGGGCATACTGATCAAACGCAGTCACAAACAAGGTAACGGGCGGGGGGGACGCCAGCTCAGCCAACATATCAAACCCACTGCCACCGGGCATCTGCACATCCAGTAATAGAATATCCGGGCTCTCTTGCTCTATTTTAAGTTTTGCTTCGGCGGCGTGCTTGGCCTCCTCTATGCGGTCTACCCACTCAAGCTTACGCAACAACCTAATCAGGCGACGTCTCGCCAGTGGCTCATCATCAACCACCAGTACCTGTAAACCTGTCATTGTGTTCTCCATGGCAGATTTATCTCTGCTTGATAACGACCTGGCGATATCTCGCCTGATGAAAATCGGCTATGCCCCTGAAAGCGCAAACGCAGGCGCTCCGCCACATTTTTCAGCCCCACGCCCATGCCTAACGGCGCATGCCGCCGGTCACCCGGACGCGGCATATCGTTCTCCACCAGAATGTGCAAACGATCTGCATGACGTGTTGCACCCAAGCGAATGTTCACCCGGCCAGTGGAGGCGCCTACGCCATGTTTGATGGCGTTCTCAATCAGTGGCTGTAGTATGAGACTGGGAATCAGTGCCTGCTGCACAGATTCCGGCACATTGATTTCAAAAGTCATTCTGTCTTGAAAGCGTTCCCGCTCGATCTCAAGATACTCCTGCTGCAATGCAATTTCGTTGGCCAGTGTGACATCACTCAAAGGATCAATCGACAGGGTCGTGCGCATAAAAGTCGATAATGAGAGCACCATACGTTCAGCGCGGGTAGCAGCCCCTTCTTCAATAAGACCGGCTATGGAGTTAAGGGTATTAAACAGAAAATGTGGATTAATTTGATAGCGCAGTGCCTGCATCTGTGCATTCAGCGCTTCTTCTCGCATGGCGGCCAGCTGACGCTCGCGGTCAACGATTTCAAAGTTATCAATCACCGCCACAAAAAGACAATTCCAGCCAAACAGAATAGAAGCGCCTTCAATTAAGGTATACCCAGAGTACATGGGGTCAAACGTCACAGGCTTAGGGTATTGGCAAAGCGTGTAATTGATAAAGTCAATCGCTGTGTATAAAGGCGCAGCTACCATGGTCATGCCAAAGCAAAACAAGGCTTTTTGCAAGAAAGAAAGCTTGCGCATGCGAATCAGTAACCTGGCCATGCCATAGGTCATCACCCCGCTGATCCCAAACAGGATGAGCTTGAAGGGTGCGGATTCAATGGGGTCGATGTTAATGAAATACCCCAGTGCGCTGTCTGCGACAAACATACATATCCAATAGGCTATGTTCAAACGAAATGCAGCCTGAACCACCCCACAAGTGTCCTCTGCCTCGATTGGTTTTGCCTGCACGATCGCTGTATCCATGAAAGTATTATCCCTTACTCTAGGCGCATGCCCGGTGACACTCATCGTCCAAATCAAGCCGTTCGCAGATTACTTTGCCACTGACCGCGCTTTGACGGAAGTTGGTCGACCCAGTCCAAAACTACCGCAAGCAACTGCATATAATCCAGCAACAACAAGTGATTAACTGTGCTGCGGAGAGCTTAATGAATACTACTTTACTACGTTTGGTTTTAATTTTAGCTGGGGTTTCGTTATTAAGCGGGTGCATTGCTGCATTGGCGCCCGTAGCGGTAGTGGGTGGGCAAAAGTCTGGTGCATTTTCAGAAAACGAAGAAGACCTCTACAAAATCATTGCTCGGCAGTATGGTGTAGATCGCACCAGCTTCAAGATTACCGACATTGATCAGCAAAAACACTGGAACACGACCGAAACCTATTTCAATGTCAGTTTCAATAGCGGCAAGAAACTTCGCTGTAATGTATCCAGTGCGCTGGGTTCCAACGGCGACATGGCCTTGTGCGATGACCCCAATGCCGCCACCGGCAGCAAGTGCGACGCCTTGTCTAAAGCCGCACATAAATGCAAATAGAAAAAGGGGACATCATGCGAACCATTATTTGCGGAAGCTTGCTGTTGTTATTACATGCTTCATCACATGCGGATCTGGCTGCGGACATGCGTCAGCTACGGAGCACCATTTCTGAAACAGCCAAAACGAGCAAGGAGCTAGGCAGTCTGACAGGTGCCAACGACACCTCCCAAGGCGCGGCTACCGAGAGTGCGCTCTCCGGCATTAAGGAGGGCGATGTACTCATCGGAAAAATCTCCAGTATCAAACTCTTTAGAGAGCCGGCAAAAAAGGCTGAGTTGATTGCGACCATCAACAAAAACGAAGAAATGATTTACACCGGCAATCAGGTCAATGGATTTTACTCGGTGGCCACCAACGGAAAAGACGATGGCTGGGTCGAAAAAGTACTCGTCAAAAAACGCTAATGATGTACTGGCTGACTGCTCTACGTATGTAACGCTCACGGACGATTGGAACCTCCTCATGAAAATTTCTGCAACTGATGCATCGACAATACTGTACCCACGCTCATCAGCCTCAAAGCAGTCTGTGCGCGAAGCGCAAAACCATGCGCAAGAGATGGCTAGCCCGCCTCAGCGCACTGAAAAAATCAATATGCGAAATGTCTCGCTCAATGAAATTAACACGCTGATTAAAGCAGGCGTGGATGGTCTACTGGATATTATGCCTGCTGTACCCGCCTCCGTTGGTCAATCAATCGACGATCCATCGGCCGCGACAGTGAAGGTGGACTTCATCGCGCAAATCGAAGCGCAGATCGCATTTCACGAAACTAGAGGGGAGCGTGTAGACTTCCTGAAGCAGGTGCTGAGCCACATCAACGCACTCGATGGTATGCCCATGCCTACCTCGATAGATACCCGAGCCTAGAGATGGCATCTGTTTTCAATCTCCTGTCTTCTTGGGTCACCAAACAGATAGTCGGAATCAATCGCATTGTATTAGCCCGCACACAGCACGGGTATACATGCTTGGGACTATGTATCGCAACAACTTTATTCAGCCCCACCACTCTCGCATTTGGTGTTTTATTGCATTATCAAGGCAATAAAACAGACAGAGAGGCTTATTTTGCCGATGTAAGAACCATTTCAAACCGCACCGCACCAGACCAATTGATGGCAAAGACCGAAACTAGGGAGATTGATGTCACGGCTGTTTATGAACATCCGAATAAACCTGAGTTTGTGCATATGAAGTTACAGTTTGCATGCCCAAATGCATTCGCTATCGACAGGCAGACGCACACTCTCACCGAGAATAAGCAAAAAATAAAATCCGGAGACACTGTCAGCTTCCGGATGGGTGAAGGCAGTTACAAACTCCGCCGGGCTGACCTGCAATCCGAGCCTGTGCCGGCAAGTGACTGGAAACAATCTAATGCAGCACTGCTTTCAAAGGCAGCCACTATCGCCTGCAATCACCTAGAATTTGATCAGGCGCTCCATGCATCCATGCATGAAAAAGAGTTTGATTTTGAAGGGTTTTACAAGCGCATTCGCACGCTAGGCCTCTCCTCAGAAATTGTACTGACAGGGCAAACGCTTGCTCCTGAGTTTCTGGACTTTGCCTGGAACCAACTTTGGTATGACACCTTGGCAGAGGGCAAGCGTCCCGACCCTAGCGGCAAATGGCGCAATAAAATCACCGACAGTGAAAGGCAGGCAGCACTCAAAAAAATTGAAGCTCAACAGCAGCAGCTACAACCCGAACTTGAAGCTGCCAGACAAAGCTTGATGGCAGGCATTCAAAAAGCGCAAACCGAACGAGCTGCCAGAGCACAAACCGCCGCCCGTCCTGACGGCAAAAAACTCACCCCTATCGAATCCAACCTGCTCCTCCTGTGGAAAGGCCGCTCAGAGCCTGAAGTCATTAACGTGATGGGGAACCCTGAGTTTAATCAGGCCGGTGATCGACGGTTTCTACGTTATACCAAAGCTTGGGAAAAAGCTGGGCTAACCGCCTTTAACGGGCGAGGAGAGGTCGTGGGCGGGGAAGTGGGCGGCTATGCCGAATGTTTTGTGGAGTTCATCACCAAGCAGGATACGCAGGGCGAATGGCATGTAGAAGACATTCTGGTGAGGTCTGATTTTGAGGATGCGGGAATAGGCAAAACCAGACAGCTATGCCAAGACCTAGCAAGCGCTGCCAGCCGAGAATATCAATCACCATAGAAAGAGCTCATGATCAAGATCATATTCAAGCTGCTGGCCCTGCTCGCCAGCCTGACCACCTTTGCATGCCATGCGGAATCCGTTCCGACAGGCGACACGTTTGATGTCTTAGGCGCAGTGATGGACAACTCCAAAAAAGAGATCAGTGCTACGGCAACGCTCAAGGGTAACAAGGAAGACGCAGAACGATTCAGGGAGAAGATCATCACTGGCTGGTGGGAGTTCATGCAGGCCAACGCCAACGCCAAGCCTGGAGAGTTTTGTGCTGCGACATTCATGCGGGCTAAACGAGACAAACGGGAGAGTGGCATCGATTTATTTCGGGAGGGGGTTGCCGTCACACTGTTTGGCCCAGGAGGCGACTATCGAGGCGCCTTGCTTGGTTTTACACCGCTATCGGAAGACCATGCATTTCCCAAACTCAAAAACGGGCAAAAAATACTAGTCACCATCAAACAGGGCAACGAGACACCCACTACGATTAATGCACTCTATCTAACCATAGGGAAACCAGCACTGCCTATGGTTACCTTTGCCGTACCCAATGTCGAGGACTTGATGGCGGTCATGGAGGATAAGTGGAATTTTGAAGTGATCTATCAAAACAAATCCCTTGCAGAGATCGCGTGGCATAGCGGACACAAAGCGCGCGAAGAACTCAAAAAATGCTTGTCTGGCAAATCATTCGACGACAAAAGCCATATGAAGGATATGCCGTGATAGCTGCCACAGAAATCTCTCAAACGTTTACGGCACCCAAACTGTTCCCGAATACACTTGGAATCAGTCCCCCACTTTTAATAACCCTCAGGAGTTGAATATGACTACACTTAAACAACTAGCCATCATGAGCACCTTGTCTCTGACATTGGCAACACCCGCATTTGCCACCGTACTCACCTTTGAGGACATACAGGTTCAGCATACAGACTCGCCTTTATATGGAACCGCCCAGCTTGATAATGGCTATGGTGGCATTTCGGGTTGGGGCGCTGCAGGGGCCGTTTATGGTTATGCAGATGGCCTGAATGCCGGGATTGGAAACAACCTCTTTTACGGCAATGGTGGAGAGTTAAGTTTCGACCAGGCACCCATTATCTTTCAGGGGACCTATTATCAATCTTACGGTGCGTATGACCCTGTTGTGAGTATCGAGCTTTTCTATCAAGGAGTTTCGGTACACTCGATCATGGACCCACGGTCCGGGGGCGGTCTCGTCTGGTTGGACTCAGGCTATCATGGCCTCGTAGACAAAATTGTACTTAGAGGAGGTGTGGAAGGCATGGCTATCGACAACTTTAGTTATGCAGTGAGTGCGGTTCCTGAGCCATCAAATTATGGCCTCTTTATATTTGGTTTAATTGCACTGACTGTTAGAGTAAAAAAAGGTGATCATTTAAAAAACCTAACGAGATTAAAACAAGTGGGGCTTAGTCTACAAACTTAGGTTATATTTTTTGAATACTAAACCATCAAATGGCTCCTAAATGCATTAATTTTCAGCCTACTGCATGGCAACAAAAAACAAAAAGGGTTACGATACTTGGTAATCCTTTTTGTTTTAATAATGGTAACTACGTCAATCGAACACATCAACAACGGATTGTGAGTAAATCTCTCAATAATTGATTATTTAAAAAGCTTAATTTTGAGTGCCCAGTGCCCACTTTCATCTTCTCGGGCGCACCAAAAAATAAAAGCCAAGATAGTCATGACTAACTTGGCTTTTTTTGTGCCCATGCGGGAAGGTGTAGACGCAGAAGATAGGCTTCGCCTACCAACAATCAAAAGCAACACACCACATGTGTCGCTTTTTATCTGTACACTTGGAATATTGAGAAGAAAGGGATTTTATGAAAAAACTATTAGTAGCCATCCAGTTGGAGATGGAAGTGCCTGACACTTGGGAATTAATTGAGCATCCAGATGGCGTACAAGCCATCAAACTGGATGATGGTCGACTGATGTATATGAGCTTCTTACCTATGTTTACCAAAGATCCTAACGAAGGGGCTGAATGGTCTAGCGAATGCTCGGATGAATTTAGTGAGGAAATATTGGATATGGTGAGTGATGAAGAGGTGTTGATGAAGTACGAAACCCAATAGTCTTTGCCTATTGAGAGTCAAAATCATGAGACACTTATCGCATTGATCTGACATGCATCCCACAACGTTGCGAGCACTGACCCAGCAGTTTAGCCAGCCTGGACGACTGGACAAGATTTACGTGCGTCCGGATCGCGGTCAGCCCTGTCTTTTGAAGGCGCAGGTTTTGGCGATCGCCAACCGTGGGCTTGCAGGAGACCGTGCCACCTTGCACCCATCCACACAAACCCATGGCAGCAAGCGACAAGTGACATTGCTTCAAGCCGAACATTTAGAGGTGATTGGGGCACTGACTGGTCAACCGCGAATCGACCCTGCATTACTGAGGCGCAATTTAGTTGTTTCTGGTCTCAATCTTCTGGCCGCCAAATCACTGTTCAAGGACCAACCCATGCACCTTTTTATTGGAGATGTGGTGCTGGAGATAAGCGGCCCCTGTGAACCCTGCTCTCGCATGGAGCATGTGCTTGGAACAGGCGGTTATAATGCCATGCGTGGCCATGGAGGGGTTACGGCCAGAATTGTGCGCGGTGGCCTGCTTCGCACGGGCGATGCGGTAAAAGTCATGCCAGCCCAGGCGGACCCAGAGCAGCCATACCAACAAGCGCTCGCCCTCTAACCGCGATGAATAACCCGCGAAAACACACAATATGAGCGCCCGCGGCCACTGACTCCGGCGCCATGCAAGAGGTGCGCGGCGTAACAACAATAGCGGAGACACTAGAACCACATACTCCCGCCTCTAAAACCAGTCTGCAGCGCCTCGCTCAGCGCGCCACAAGTGTGCCTGTCGCTTCATTCGGGCGATGCCTCTGACGCATCTTCAGGCCATGAAAAATTGTTCGAAAAAGTCGGCGGCACCTGATCCTGTTCCATATCGGGGCTGGCATCAAAGGACGGGGGTGACGCCTGACTGCTCTCTGATGTAGCCTCTAACGGCATGGGCGGTGTGATCACTGGCATGTGCCCGCTTTCATCTTGCCCACGAGAAGGTAGCATATTAGCCATCGTGCCGAGCACGCTTTCTGTATCATGGCCGATGATGTTCCAGGCAACATACGAAGCAGCAGACATCCCGCCTATCACCAGCCCGGCATCAATCACGGATGCCCCTGTCTCATCTCTCAAAAAATGATGTATCCCCTGCATAGTTACCCTTTCTGACTGGCTAGGCCAAAGTGGTCTCAACATCGGCAAGACTCAAACGCTTACAAGCACAGCTATTGTGCAATGAAAACCAGTGGGTATGAATTTAACACAAAGACCCCTCGCCCCTCGCCCACGGCCCCTCATACCCCCAAAACAGCGGGAAAAACTCCTATGTACAAACATCCGGCGGACCGGCATTCTTGCACCTAGGATTTGTTTTGCCACTAGGACCACGGATGTGGATCACTTCATGTTCGCGGGGCAAGTCAAATCCTGACTGTATTCTACGATTTGCATATCGTCCCCAAAACCAAAAGCATCTCTTTTCGAGATGTTTTTGGTTTTTACAAAAGCCTCA
>CAYTIV010000081.1:0-8298 GCA_964437895.1 uncultured Methylotenera sp. | reverse complement strand
CCGCTGGCTGTGCTTTTCTAATGCTGGATTCGCACCATGTGCAAAGGCTCCATGAGCTTTGAGACGCCGATGCTGTTTACTGTGGGTTGGATTGTTCTGTTTGGTGTGGGTGGTCTGACCGGTCTGGTGCTGGCTGATGTGGCTGCCGATGCCCAATATCACAACAGTTATTTTGTGGTGGCGCACTTCCACTACACCCTGTTTGCTGGCGGCATTATGGGCATCATGGCAGGCGTGTATTACTGGTTGCCAAAAATGACTGGCCATATGTACAACGAAAAATTGGGCAAACTGCACTTCTGGTTGACTGCGATTTCTTTCAACGTCACCTTTATACCGCAGTTTTTTGTTGGCTTGGCTGGTATGCCACGCCGCATCCCTGACTACGCCTTGCAATTTGCTGAATTCAACATGATTTCAACCGTGGGTGCCTTTGCGCTCGGTCTGTCTCAATTGCTGTTCGTGTACATTATTCTCAGTTGCGTCAAAGGTGGCAAAAAAGCGACCGATCGCGTATGGGAGGGTGCACAGGGCTTGGAGTGGACATTGCCTTCACCCCCTCCGTACCACAGTTTTACTGAGCAACCTGTAGTCAAGTAATGTTTGTCGCTGCCGGGTGGTCGCTGATCACCTGGCCGCGTGAAGGGTAAGTGTATTTTGAGTAATCATAAGCAATCAAGCAAAAAAATTGCATGGCTGTTAGCCGCCATTGCGATTATTTGGTACGTGGTGTCTATGTTCACCATCTGGAAATAAGCAGATTGAACGTCGTGCTATGAGTATTCAAGCGGATCAACAGGCAGCCAACAAAAAACTAGCTGTAAAGCTGGTGTGGATTATCGTAGGGGCATTGCTGTTCGCGTTTGCGCTGGTGCCTTTGTATGACGTGATTTGCTCGGTGACCGGGCTGAATGGTAAAACCAAAAACAGTGCTGAGCTGGCGACAAAGGCAGTGGTGGACTTGAAGCGTGAGGTCACTGTGCAGTTTGTGTCTTCTGTCATGCCTGGTCTGGGTTGGAACTTTTCTCCACGTCAGAGCAGTGTGGTGGTGCATCCCGGTGTGGTCACGACCGTGTTGTTTGAAGCGAAGAATACGACAAATACTGAAGTGGCTGGTCAGGCTATTCCCAGTGTCACGCCGGGTAAAGCTTCGGCCCATTTAAAGAAAATCGAGTGTTTCTGTTTTGTCAGACAAACACTCAAGCCCGGGGAAGTCAGGGTGATGCCACTGCGATTTTTTATCAGTGCGGATTTACCTAAAGAAGTACAAGAAATGACATTGTCGTATTCGTTTTTTCCGGCAAGTCAGTAAACAATAATAGAAGTAAACAGTTAAGGATAGGGAGTTAATGCATGGCTAGTCATTCAGAAAATCACTATTTTGTCCCGCATGGCAGTATTTATCCGGCTTTGATTTCTGTCGGTCTACTGTCTATGGCCAGTGGTTTTGTTTTTAATGTCACCGGTTCAGATACCCGGTTAGATGGCTCGATCAAGAATCCTGCCTTGGCCTACCTGGCTACCCCAGGTAAGTACATGATGTATCTGGGCTTGGCCATTGTGTTGACGATGATGTTCAAATGGCTGAGTTCCGTGGTCACCGAGAGCCTCACCGGGCAATACAAAAAATGGGAAGATAAATCCTTCCGAATCGGCATGATTGTGTTTATTTGCTCTGAAGTCGCCTTTTTTGCGGCATTCTTTGGTGCGTTGTTTTACATGCGAGTGCTTTCGGTGCCGGATTTGGCTTCTTATGCGCCTGATATCACCCCTTATAAAGACTTTTTGAGTACCTGGCCTTCACAAGGCCCGGGCGGTACGGTACTGGGCGAGAGCTACAAGCCTGATGCTGCTTTCCACCCCATGACTTGGAGTGGGTTGCCGCTGATCAATACGCTGTTGTTACTGAGTTCTGGCGCGACGATTACCTGGGCGCATTGGGGATTGATTAAGAACAATCGTAAACAATTGATCATCGGTCTGTTTTTGACCATTGCCTTGGGTGTGACCTTCCTGTGCTGCCAGGCTGCTGAGTACCACCATGCGTACACTGAGATGGGGCTGACGCTCAAATCGGGGGCTTATGGTGCCACATTCTTCATGTTGACGGGGTTCCACGGTTTTCACGTGACCATAGGGACATTGATGTTGATTGTCATTTGGCTGCGTAGTATCAAAGGTCACTTTACCCCCGAGCATCACTTCGGTTTTGAGGGGGTTGCTTGGTACTGGCACTTTGTGGATGTAGTGTGGCTGGGGCTGTATATTTTTGTATATATGCTCTAGTCAAACAAAAGGGCGCTTTAAGCGCCCTTTTTAGCAATAGCTGTGGTTAGAGTGTGTGGCCGATATAACCGAAATGGGCGGCTACAATCAGTGTCAGAAACAAAAAAATGGACAGGCCGATACGTACAGTTAAGGCTTTGACCGTGCGATCAGAGCCACGCTTGTCCTTAAGTAAAAATAGCAGGGCGGAAAACAGGCTGCCAACAATAACAATCAGTATCAAAATGGTGGCAATTTTTATCAACATGATGTGATCTCTCGTTAAGATGATGACATTATGGGCTGTAAGCAGGAAAATGCAAATACCCTTAGGAAATTATGTCTTTCGCGTTCGGTGGCTGGTGGTAGCGGTGATGGTAGTCGCAATGTGGAGTTGTGTACGTTTGGGCTTGTGGCAATGGCACAAGGCTGAACAAAAGCAGGCCATCATTCAGGCCATGACACATCACGGCCAGGCGATTGTTGTGCAGGGCGAGGATCTGAGCCAGGCCAGCAAGGTGCAAGGGCTGCATTTGCAAACAGTCACGCTAAAGGGGCGTTATCTGCCCCAATTCTCATTTTTTCTCGATAATCAAGTGGCGCCGGATGGGCGTGCAGGCTTTCATGTGCTGACGCCATTGCTGCTCACAGACCAGCAGCATGTGATCTGGGTCAATCGCGGCTGGGTGGCTGGGTTTACGGATCATCAGCGACTGCCTGAAATAGTCACGACGACAGCACCCCAAGAAATTCGCGGGCTATTCTGGGTGCAGACGCGGCCGGGCTACCGGTTAGACCAACCTGTGGCCGACTGGCAGCAGGTCCAGCCTGTGATTGATTTTGATGATATTCGCAAACATGTGCCATACCTGATGCCCAACGCGATCGTTAAATTAGACCCCGCCATGCCAGAGGGCTATCTCCGGCAATGGGAAATGTCAGCCGGACAGGTCGAGAAGCACTTGAGTTATGCTTACCAGTGGTTTGGCTTTGCGCTGGCTGGGTGTATTCTCGGTCTCTTTCAAATGATAGAAAAGCGGTCCTGATATGCAAGAAAATACACGTGAATTACTGCTAGATCCCGTGCAACAACGCAAGGGGCGTATGGTGTTCTTGCTGCTGGCCGTGTTCTTTACCGTGCCTTTGCTGGTGGTGGTGGCCATGTACAAGTTCGACTGGCGCCCTGCGGGCAAGAGCCACGGTCAGTTGATACATCCACCCGTTTCGATTGCGCATGCCACGCATTGGGTCAATGACAGTCAGCAGGTCATGCCCGCCTTCTGGCAGGATAAATGGAATATGGTGTTCATCACGCGGGAATGCGATGCCGCCTGCATGCAGCGGCTGTATGACTTGCGCCAGATTTATGTTTCACTCTACAAAGACATGATTCGGGTGCAGCGCGTGTTGATTACACAGCAGGCAGACACGCGCGAGATCCGTGCGCGCTACCCGGACTTACTGGTGATTAATGGTCAGTCTGCACAAATCAGCGAATTGGGTGCGCTGCTCAGTGGTGGCGGACAAAATACGCTGGAGGCACAACGTGTTTATTTTATCGATCCACTGGGCAATGTGATGATGCAGTATGGTCCTGAAATGGAGGCCAAGTGGATACGCAAAGATTTGATCAAGCTGTTGAAAGCATCGTGGGCAGGGTAAGTCATGTTTAAGACATTGAGTCTGGTGGCTGCAGTCGTGGCCTTTTGTGTGGTAGTGCTGGGTTCTTACGTGCGTTTATCTGACGCTGGTTTGGGCTGCCCCGACTGGCCGGGCTGTTATGGCGCACTGTCTGTCCCACAAAGCGAATCTGCCATTCAGGCTGCGCAGCAAGCGTATCCTGATAAGCCTGTGGAGCATGCCAAAGCTTGGAAGGAAATGGCCCACCGTTATCTGGCAGGCAGCTTGGGCTTGCTGGTGCTCGTGCTGGCGGTGCTGGCCGTGCGCCACAAAAATGCTATTCGCAGCCCGTGGCCGTTATCCGTCGCCTTGGTCGGGCTTGTTGTGTTGCAGGCGCTGTTAGGGATGTGGACCGTGACCCTGCTGCTCAAGCCTGTGATTGTGACCTTGCATTTGCTGGGTGGCATGACGACGCTGGCGGTGTTGAGCTGGATTGCTTTTAAACATATCGATGGCAAGCCGGTGGTTTTGCCGCAAGCGCAAGTATGCTGGTTGCGCCTGGCCATGCTAGTGTGGATTGCGCAGGTGATGCTGGGCGGTTGGACCAGCAGTAATTATGCTGCGCTGGCCTGCACGGATTTTCCGACCTGCCATGCCGCCTGGTGGCCTGCCATGGACTTTAATGATGCGTTTCACCTGACGCGGGCATTGGGCCAAAGTCGCGATGGTGGGCAATTGCATCTTGATGCGCTGACGGCGATTCAATGGAGCCACAGACTAGGGGCACTGCTGGTGCTGCTGTGGATGCTCATCAGTGCCAGATGGCTGATGCAACAGTCGGCCGGACGTTGGCTGGGGGGCGGTTTGCTCGTCATCGTGGCGCTGCAAGTGATGATAGGCATAGGCAATTTGTTATTGCAGCTGCCCTTGGTGTTGGCGGTGTTGCATAACGCCGGGGCTGCGGTGCTCGGTGTGTGGCTGGTGCTTATCCAGGCCAGGCTGCAAGTCGGTTCAGATTAAAACGTGATGTCAGAAAATAAGGGGGAAGAAATGCAAGCAACCTGGTTAAGCCAATTGAATTCTGCAGGCATGAGCCTGAAGAACTTTTATGCATTATGTAAGCCGCGTGTGACGGGCTTGATCGTCTTTACGGCGATTATTGGCATGTTTATGGCCACCCCGGGCATGGTGTCGTTGCCGGTCCTGCTGGCGGCCACGGTGGGCATCGCCTTCGCTTCTGGGGCGGCTGCAGCCTTTAATTGCCTGATCGAGCACAAGATAGACGCCATGATGGCGCGTACCCGCGCCCGCCCGTTGCCGACGGGTCAGTTGTCTCAAATGGAGACGCTGATGTTTGCCAGTGTGCTGGGCGGCATGGGCTTGAGCATTCTGTATTACTGGGTGAACCCCCTGACGATGTGGCTGACTTTAGGCACCTTTGTTGGTTACGCCGTCATCTACACCGTGTTTCTCAAACCAGCCACGCCGATGAATATTGTCATCGGTGGTGCCTCCGGTGCCATGCCGCCTATCCTAGGCTGGGCGGCAGTCAACAATACGGTGTCTCCAGAGGCGCTGGTCATGTTTCTGATTATTTTTGCCTGGACGCCGCCACACTTCTGGGCGCTGGCCTTGTATCGCCGTGAAGAGTACGCCAAGGTAGGTATGCCCATGTTGCCGGTGACGCATGGTGAGCGCTTTACGCTGTTACATATTGTGCTGTATACCGTGATTCTGGTGGTGGTTTCATTGATGCCTTTTGGCTTGGGCATGAGTGGCTGGTTGTATCTGGTGTCGTCCGTGCTGCTCAATAGCGTCTTTATGTACTACGTCGTCAGTCTCTATCGCCACTATTCAGATGCGCTGGCTAAGACCACCTTCAAATACTCCATCCTTTACCTCAGCCTGATTTTTGCAGCCTTACTGCTCGATCATTATCTGATGTAACACCTCTGCCGCCGGACAGCGCGCTTGCGTTGGCCGGCTTTAGTGCCTGGTTTCGCTCACCATTTTTGTGAGTTTGGGTCTAGTGGCCTGGTCTTCTACTTGTTCTACCAGTGAGCTAAATAAGGCGGGTCTGCCATGCAGAAACCCCTGAATGTAGTCACAATTCATAACCTTGAGGATATTCTCCTGCTCGGCGTTCTCCACCCCTTCTGCAATCAGTTTCATATTGAGTTCGTGCGCCATTTGAATGATGGAGCGGCACAGAATAAAGTCGTAATTGTCGACCTCCAGATTTTTGATAAATGACTTATCAATTTTTAGGTAATCAATCTGGTATTTTTTCAGGTAGCCCAGCGCCGAGTAGCCCGTGCCAAAGTCATCAATCGACAGCTTGATGCCAGCCTGTTTCACGCTCTTTAAGGTTTCCTGCGTGACTTTGGAAGGGTCTAGTAACAAGCCCTCGGTAATCTCAAAGCAAAAGCGCTCGCACGGAATCTTGCTGCGATGCAATCGCTTGATAAAGGCCATCAGGTGTTGGGGGTGCGAGAACTGTACTGGTGAAATGTTGATGCCAATTTGTACACCGTGTAGCCGGTCGGGGGCAATCACAGACAGGTCGTGTAAGACCTCATCAAAAATCCATTTGCCAATCTCAATGATCATGCCGGATTCTTCGGCCAGAGGAATAAACACATTGGGTGGAATCAGGCCGCGGGTCGGGTGCTGCCATCTAATCAAGGCTTCGGCCTTAATTACCGAGAGATTGTCCATGCGATAAATCGGTTGATAGACCAGATGTAGCTCACCGTTGCTCACGGCTGAGCGCAGGTCGCGCGTCAGCGAGATGCGGTCACGGATTTCTTGCTGCATTGCCTGCGTAAAAAATTGATACTGATTTTTACCGGCACGTTTGGCAGCATACAGGGCCTGATCGGCGAACATCAGCAACTCTTCGGCATTTTCACTATTATCAGGGTAAACCGCGATGCCAATGCTGGCCGTCACAAAGTACTGATTGTCATCAATATGAAACGGTGAGCGTATGGTTTCTACAATTTTTTCGCCGATATCATGCAGCACCTGTATGTTGCGTAGCCGCGGAATCACCACCACAAACTCGTCGCCGCCCAGTTTTGCGGTCGTATCACCATTGCGCACGCAGGATTGAATACGTAAGGCTGCATTTTGTAGCAGGCGATCTCCGGTGTCATGCCCGGCGATGTCGTTCACGTCCTTGAACCCATCGAGATCAATCAAGAGTAGGCCGACTTGTAACTGCGATTGCTCACAATCTTTCAGGGCCTCTTCTAGGCATGTTTGTAGCAAATAGCGGTTAGGGAGTTGCGTCAGATAGTCATAGTTGGCCTGACGCCAGATTTGCTGCCTGACCTCGTCTTCACGTTGTTTTGCGCGTTGATAGAACCGTGCAAACTGGTATAGCAGTAGCAGGCAGGCCACTGAAGTCAGTGCCATGACGATTTCTATCCAGCCAGCATTTAATGGGGCGACGGCATGACCAGGTGGCACATGCGTGGGTATCGCGGAGGCCGATTGATGGGTCAGGGCAAGCGCGGTTAAAAGCCATGGGCGAAGCAGGGTGCGTGTGCGTGTATTCATGCCATTCCATAAATGTGAGGACAGTGTAGGCCGCAGGGTGGCATGTACCTGCATACAACGCAGGCTACGGACACAACACGGCATAACTGGGTTATCGGCAGTGTCCGCAAAAACTTTAGGGGTATTTTGATAAATAAAAACGCCTGCAGGGTTGCCTGCAGGCGTCTGAGGAAGTGCTGTGCGTCAGGTGAGGCTTATTTGGCTGACAGGCAGGACTTCATAAACGCTTTACGCTCATCGCCTGCCAGCGCTTTGGCCTTGGCATCGGCGTTACAGGTTTTCATTTTTTCCTGTTGCTTGGTCAGGCCTGAACCTGCATCTGCAGACAGACACTCTTTCATGAAGGCCTTGCGCTCATCCCCAGCCAGGGCTTTGGTTTTAGCATCGGCATTACAGGTTTTCATTTTTTCCTGTTGGGGGCCGGCAGAGGCAGAAATACAGACACAAGACAGCAACAAGGCAATGACCAGTTTATTCATGAATGTCTCCAAACGATTAAAAACATATTGTTAGAAATAAAAGGCTGCGACAGCACACAGCCTTGTTAATGATTGTGACACAGAGACTGCTGTTTGTGGGGTGAAAATAGCCTGCCCAGAGGCGCATGCTGTGATTTATTCGCGCGAGCCTGATCAAGCCAGGCGTACTAAAACGCATGTTCAGCCATGGGCTGTAAGAACCATTTTCAGAACTGCGACTCTTTGTATAAGATTTAGTCTTACGCCCAGCCTATTGCCGTCACATGCACGCATGCAGGCGAATCTTGCGCCGCTTAATCCCTCTTCAAGGAGCATTCATGAAAACAGTTGCATACGGCGTCCAAAACGCCACCTCCCCCGTTGCGCCGAT
>CAYTIV010000080.1:0-8455 GCA_964437895.1 uncultured Methylotenera sp. | reverse complement strand
TGCGCCATCAGCAACGGCTACGCCGTTGCGTATACAAGGCATGGCGGTACTCAGTGACACAGGTAATGCTGCGACCTCAGCAAAAGCAGCAGCACGCCTGACAATCGTGCATGGCGTGGTCGACAAACAAGGCGGTATCCGTGCCCAGGCGCTGGAGTATGTTGATGGCAATCGTATTCTGGATCGGGGTGGTCGACCCACGCTGGAGCATGAAGGCTCGCATGCTAGCGCTGATAAACATGATGATGATGATCATCACAACGCGTCTGGACAATCCTCAGGCAGCAGCTCAGAAAACCGCCAGCAAACTGAGTTGCAAGAAGAGCAGCAGAAGATCAGTGATGACAGCCTGAAAGCGCAGCAAAAAACGCTAGAAGATATACAAAAAGCCGCCGCCAAAGTCGCAGAAGATACAGCGAAAGCCAGCGCCGTCAACGACAGTGCGACGCAGCTACGCAGTACCAGTGGCAACCGCAATGAATCCATCGACAAGGTAAATAAGGTCGAAAAGGTGGAGAAAATCAATGCAGTGGAAAAAGTGGAAAAGATCGACAAAGTAGACAAAGTCGAGAAAGTGGAAAAGGTAGAGAAAGTTGAGAAGGTTGAAAAAATAGAAAAGGTGGAGAAAATCGAAAAACCGGAAAAGGTCGAGAAAGTAGAAAAGATTGAAAAACCGGAAAAAATAGAAAAACCTGAGAAGGTAGAAAAAGTCGAGAAAATCGAAAAACCGGAAAAAATAGAGAAAAGCGGCAAAGACTAAACAGGAAACAGACACAGGGAGTCCACATGAAACACACATCCATCAACTTCGCTATACTGGCAATGCTCTCAGGCATCGCCCATGCCGAAGGCACGCTTACTATGACCACGGGAGTGGATTACAGCAGCGGCCATTACGGGCAGTCAGAAAAAACGCGCATTACCTATGTGCCATTGATTGCCAAATATGAGATGAATGATCAATGGACATTCAAGGCTGTGGTGCCTTGGTTGACCATAGACGGCCCAGGGGGCGTATCGGCTGACAGCCGCATTATCACGGGCGAAAACACCAGCACACGTCGCACGCGTGAATCCGGCCTGGGCGATATTGTACTGGGCACGACTTATAGCGCCCTGCAACTCAACGAGCAAAAACTGTTTATTGACCTGGGTGCCAAAGTCAAGTTACCCACGGCTTCCGAAAGCAAAGGCCTGGGCACAGGTAAAACCGACTACACGCTGTCGGCAGATCTCTATAAGACGCTAGACCGCACCACCCTGCTGGGCACCGTTGGTTACAAAATGCTGGGCGATCCGAGTGGGGTCAACTTAAACAACGTCTGGTTTGCGACTGTGGGCGCGGTGTATAAGTTTGATGACCAGAACAGTGCGGGCGCCACTCTAGACCTCAGACAGGCGACCACGCAACAGAATACGGGCCTGCGCGAATATACGCTGTTCTACTCACACAAATTCAACCGCACGTACAAACTGCAAACCTATATGGTGGCGGGCGATACGACCTCCAGCGTTGACTTTGGTGCGGGGGCGATGCTGGGCATCAGCTGGTAATATCCCCATAAAAAAACGGGCGCATCGCCCGTTTTTTATTTAATCCTTCTTCTTTTTATCGCGCTTCTCATCTTCTTCGCGCAGCTTGACCACCTTGTCTCGCCACTCTTGCAGTTGCTCATCTTCGATTTCAAGCTGCAAGGCCAGTGCTTCCTCTTGGCTCAGTTTCTCCTTGATGAAGCGCTTGGGTAGTTTGCCACCCATACGTGACAACACACGCTCAGCCTCATCAGCATTCAACTGTTTCACTTTTTCCAGATATTCCGGATTCACTTTGTCTTTCATAGCACTCCCTTTGACTGTCTTTTCATCGCCTGCACATGCAGGCTACATTTAACTGTTTTGCAAAATCCAGTCTGTCACCGGATTCCACTGCGCAATGTCGACCTCTTTCAAGCCAGGCGACAATTCAAAAATACTGACGCCCTCTTCGGCCGCCGTCACATACACCTGCGCCGCACGCAGCATAGATAGCACGGCAAACCCAGAATCATCCATAAAGGTCAGCAGGCGTTCGGCAGCGCGCGTACGCGGCATGACTCGCATGCCTACCAAGCCGACAAAGGTCTTGTGCTTACGCACGTCTTTTTCTTCTGCCAACAGCACAAGAAAATCTTGCGTCGCGCCAATATCAAAGGCCGAAGGGCTCACCGGCACCAGAATCAGATCGGCCTCAGCCACGTTTTCTGATACTTTCTTGTCACGCAAACCACCTGCCGAGTCTGAAATAATCCAATCCGCCTTTTGCAAAGCCGATTTACTCAAACTCGCGGCATCAAATACTTTGGCCACATGGGCTGGGCGTCTGGCCAGCCAACCCGCGGCAGACTGTTGCCGGTCCAAATCTTCGAGCACAATTTTATGACCGAGCTGCGCCAGATAGCCGGCCAAGTTGGTGGCCAGCGTCGTTTTTCCGCAACCTCCTTTGGTATTGGCAACGAGCACCCTGCGCATCTCATACTCCCTTTTAAGGTGGTGAATTTTGTCATGAAAAACTCTGTTTATCTCAACATACCTATATGAAATTTTTATGACAATTGACGTGTCAAAAAAACGGTATAAACTGTTTTCAATAACACCAGACATCAGGAGAATCCCATGGCCAGCAAACCATCCAAAAAAGCGACATCTGCACCGTTGAACGCCAGCGCGAAAGCAGCACCGGCAAGCAAGCCCGCAGGCACGCAAGCCCCGGCAGCCAAACCCGCGGCCCCAAAAGCCGCACCCGTGACCGCCAAACCGGTAGCCACCGCCAAACCCGCTATCAGCAAGGCGCCTGCTGCTGTAAAAAAGGCGGCGCAGCCGCCGGTGATTAAGGTCGTCAATCAGTCAGCCACCGAAAAAGTGAAAGCGCCCAAAGTCAAAATGGAACGCGACAGTTTCACCATGCCTAAGGATGAATACGCGCAAATTGCCACGCTGAAAAAACGCCTAGAAGGCTTGGCACAGCCAGCGAAGAAAAGCGAGCTATTGAGAGCCGGATTGAAGTTATTGTCGGCACTGGATGATGCCGCACTCAAAGCCGCGTTGGCCGGTGTGCCAACCATCAAAACAGGCAGACCCAAAAAGTAATCTGCACGTCTCGGGGCCATGCGGGCCCCATAAAAAAACCTTAATCGATCAGATCAGGGCTCTGCACGCTGTAGAGCTTGTAAGGGGGCCCGGACTTGGGCAGGCGTAACCACCAGACGGCGCCTTTTTTGATGCTAATCTGGCCATCAGGCAGTCCTAGGCTATGGGCAGCCAGCTCACCGATCCAGGGCTGATGCCCCACCAACACGACCGTTTCAAACGGGCTTTGTGCCAACAATTGCAATAGCGGTGCCAAAGGGCGCTCTGGCGCTAGACGGGAATCTTCCTGCCAATCATCGCCCCAGTAAGCCACTGTTTCACGCGTCCGCAAGGCCGGGCTCACCAGTACATAGCTTTGCTTGGGCAGATACTTTTTTAACCAGCCGGACATCTGCTTGGCTTGCCTATGCCCTTTTTTAGTGAGTGCCCGCTCCATATCCAGCGCGCCATGCACCAAGTCTTCGGCTTCAGCGTGACGCCACAGGATAAGATTTTTAACGGCCATGCCAACGCGCCCTACAGTGAATGATATTGCTGCAACAGAACGTTCTGGCAAGCCAGGGGCTCGGCGTCAGGATGCATCTGCGATACGGCTTTGTACTGCCCGTTTTCAGCCAACTGCCAGGCATCCCGATTATCTTGCAGATACAAGGCCAGACTCTCGCGATAAATGCGCTGCTGCATCTCGGCGGACTTAATCGGCCAGGCCAGCTCCACACGCCGCATCATGTTACGGCTCATCCAGTCGGCACTGGACAGCCACATATGCACGGCACCATCCAGCTCAAAATAAAACACCCGTGAGTGCTCTAGCAAACGACCCACCACCGAGCGTACACGGATGCGCCCTTTCACGGCGGGGGCATCCACCGGCAAAATACAAGCGCCACGAACAATCAGGTCTATCTCCACGCCCGCGCTGGCGGCCTTCATCAACGCGGTGACCAGTGGCACATCGGTCAGCGCATTCATTTTGGCAATCACTCTGGCAGGCTTGCCCTGTCTCGCCAGGCGTTGCGCTTTTTCCAGCTGACGGATCATGTGCGTTTGCAAGGTAAAGGGCGCCACCAGCAAATGACGCATGCTCGGAATCGGTAGCTCGCTGGTCAAATGCCTGAACACCCACTCCATTTCGCGCGTGAGATTGGCATCGGCGGTAAGCATGCTCCAGTCGGTATACAGGCGCGTGGTCTTGGGGTTATAGTTGCCCGTCGACAGGTGCCCATAACGGTGTATCACCTTACCTTCGCGGCGCATGATCAACAGCATCTTGGCATGGGTTTTTAAGCCTACTACACCATACACCACCTGCGCGCCCACAGACTCCAGCGCCTCGGCCCAGTTGATATTCGCTTCTTCGTCAAAACGCGCCTTAAGCTCCACCACCACCAGCACTTCTTTGCCGCGCCGCACCGCCTCTTGTAACAGACGCAGCATGCGCGGATCGGCGCCCGTGCGGTAAATCGTCATACGAATCGCCAACACCTGGTCATCCTTGACTGCTTCTTCCAGCAGCTGAATAACGACCTCGAAACTCTCATAGGGTTGATGAATCAGCAGGTCCTGCTCGCGCATCTGCGTCAGTAGGGAGACGTTTTTCTTGATGTGTTGCGGCCAGTGCGGCTGAAACGGCACAAACTTGAGATGATCGCCTTTGGCCATGTCCGGCAGTTGGATCAGACGCCCCAGGTTGACCGGGCCGTTGACGCGATACAAGGCCAGCGCAGGCAAATTAAACTGCTTGAGCAGAAACTCGGCCAGCGCATCGTCACACTCTTGGGTCACTTCCAAGCGGACGGCTTCGCCATACTGACGGTGCGCAAGCTCCTCGCGCAGGGCCGTGCGCAGGTTAATCACATCATCCTCGTCCACCTCGAGATCGCTGTTACGGGTCACGCGAAACTGGGAGAAATGCAGGATGGTCGCCCCCTCAAACAGCACATCGAGGTTGGCACGGATAATACTGGTCAGCGAAACAAAGCATTGCTCGCCCTTGCTCACCGAGGGTGGTAGTTGCACTAGGCGCGGCACCACACGCGGGGCCCGCACAATGGCGATTTTTTCTTCCCCGGCAACGGCAATACGGACGATGAAGTTAAGCGATTTATTGGCGACCTGCGGAAACGGGTGCGAGGGGTCCAGTGATACCGGCATCAAAAACGGCAACACCTCACGCTTGAAGTAATTGGCAACCCAGGTGGTCTGCTCGGGCGTACGCACGCCGCCAGAAACGAGGTGTACACGTTCTTTAGCCAAGGCAGGCATCAAATCATCGTTAAACAGCTGATACTGCTGCGCCACCAGACCCTGTGCCATCTCGGCCACTTGTTGGCAGGTGCTTGCACTGACCGGCCCACTGGTCACGCCCTGCTGATAAGCCTCCATCTGCAACGGCATGCGGACTTCGAAGAACTCATCGAGGTTGTTGGAGACGATACACAGAAAGCGCAGACGCTCCAGCAAGGGATAGTCCGCGCGTTGCGCTAAAGACAATACACGGGCATTAAAGCTGAGGATGCTGAGATCTCTGTCTAGCAGAGCTGGCGTGGTAATTTTCATGGCGATTATTGTATCGACTGAAGCCGCCTCGATTGTGACAGTTTTATGAAATTATACGCCGCAATGCTTACAGCAGGTCGAGTTGCTGCAGGCGCGTCTGGGCAAATGTCAGGATGGCTTGCCGCTGATCTTCGTCCAAATTCGCCACATGCTTCACCATTAGGCGGGTCCGTGGATTGGCTGCCAGCATCGCCTCATGCCGAATCAAAAAAGCCCAGTACAGCGTGGTGAACGGACAGGCCTGCGGGCCTGTTTTTTGTTTGGGGTCGTAACGGCAACCACTGCAGTAATTGCTCATGCGCTGAATATAAGCGCCGCTGGCGACATAGGGCTTGCTGGTAAAGCGGCCGCCATTGGCATACAGCGCCATGCCCAACACATTGGGCACCTCTACCCAGGCCACGGCATCGACATACACGGCCAGAAACCAGTCAGACACCTGCTGCGGGGAGAGTTGTGCCAAGGTTGAAAACAGGCCGATGACCATCAGCCGCTGGATATGGTGTGCATAGCCAGTCTCCAGCGTTTGGCCTATGCATTGGGCCAAACAATGCAGCTGCGTCTGCCCAGTCCAAAACCAGGCCGGTAACGTTTGAGTATGCTGAAAATAATTGGCCGATTGCAACGCGGGCATGTCCAGCCAATAGACGCCCCGCACAAACTCGCGCCAGCCCAGTATCTGTCGAATAAAGCCTTCGGCGCTTTCTAGCGGCACCTGGCCAGCGCGATAAGCCTGTTCTGCAGCAGCAATCACCTCACGCGGATTCAGTAGTTTGAGGTTGAGCGCAGAGGCCAGCAAGGAATGCCACAAATAAGGCTGGTCCTGCCACATGGCGTCTTGGTAGGGCCCAAACTGTGGCAATCGCTGCGTAATAAACTGACTGAGCAATGCCAGCGCTTGGCTGCGCGTCACGGGCCAGTGAAGTGTTGTCAGCGCGCCCGGATGGTCGGCAAACCTCTGATTGACCAAGGCCATGACCGCCTGCGTGATGGCGTCGGGGGCAGACTGCAGCGGTGCTTGCAGGCCCTGCGGCCCCTGCTTACCCAGTGACTGCCGGTTATCATGGTCATAATTCCAGTCACCGCCTTCTGGCGACTCGCCCGCCATCAGGATGCCGTATTTTTTACGCATGCTGCGGTAGAAAAACTCCATGCGTAAAGGGCTGTTGCTCTGGCGGTACTTGTCCGCCCAGCGTTGAAACTGATCGATACTGCACATAAAGTGGGTATCCTGCACCACCCGCAAAGGCACGCCATGTTGCGTCGTCACCGCCTCTAGCGCTTGCCAGACACGCCAATCACCTGGCTCACACACCAGCACCGCTTGCGGCAATTGCTCGGCCAGCACGGCATGCCACAGTGTTGGCAGGTCCGCATAAGCATGCGTCTCCAGACGATAGTAGCGTACCGGCATGCCTTGCATCTGCAAGGCTTCGGAAAAGTGGCGCATGGCGGATAAAAACAGGGTGATGCGCTGACGGTGCGACCAGACATGCGTCGACTCCTCTGCCACCTCGGCCATCAGAATCTGATCCTGCGCCGGATCAAAGCCATGGAGCGCCGGGTTATCCAGCGTCAGCTGGTCACCCATAATCAGGATCAGGTGTCTCATCTTGGAGATACCGCGTGTGGGGCGCGCTTACAACGCTCGGAGCAGTATTTGACTTCAGCCCAGTTGTTGGCCCAGGCTTTGCGCCAGGTCATGGGCTTACCACAGTGTTGGCAGGGCTTGCTGGGCAGGTGACTTTTATTGCCTTTGAATGTATGCGTCATGCCTCAAAGACTGGCACGGCAGAGGAGAGTTCCGCAGCGGCCGCCGTTTGCTGATAGCAGTGACTGGCCATTTTGCAGGTATCGATAAAGTCTTCAGCCACCAGCGCCGCACGCCCAAGTAGACCGCCATCAATATCAGGCATGCTGAGCAGGCTGTGCGCGTTATGCGGTGCCATACTGCCGCCATAGACAATACGAATCTGCTTGGCAAAGTCACGGTCACGCTCGGCAATCATCATGCGAATAAAAGCATGCATGCGTTGTGCCTGATCCGGACTGGCGTGCTCGCCGGTGCCGATCGCCCATACCGGTTCATAGGCGATCACCATATTGAATTTTTTGGCCAGGGCAAAGGCTTCGTCATCCAAACCATATACCACGTTCAGCATTTGATTACGCACGATTAACTCGGCCATGTCGCCATCGCGCTCATCCAGTGTCTCACCGACACAAAAAATCGGTGTCAGTCCGGCATGCAGGGCATTGAGGATGCGCTTGGTCGCGACCTGGTTGCTCTCGAGCTTAAGGGCCCGGCGCTCAGAATGGCCAATGATGGTGTAGGTGCAGCCAAATTCAGCCACCATTTTGGCCGAAATGCAGGAGGTGAATGCCCCGGTGGTGAACTGACTAACGTTTTGTGCGCCCCATGCAATCTGGCTGTCTTGCAGCAGAGCTTGTGCCTGATACAGGTACACATAGGGCAGACAGACAGCGGTATCGACGCCCGGCAGGTCGTGCAGGTCCTGTTTCAGCCGGTTGAGCAGGCTCTGGTTTTCAAGCAGCCCGCCATGGAGCTTCCAGTTACCGATGACTAATTTTCGTCGCATGATGGCATTCCTTTACGCATGCCCCCTTGAATCTGATGGTGCTTGATGGCGTGCCTTATTTTTCTGCCAGCCAGGGCTGTCAGTAGATGGCCGCCATTTTTTCTAATGAAATCACTTTTATCTTACTCGCTTGTCCGGCACTACCAAAGGCCTCAAAGCGTTCTTTACAC
>CAYTIV010000079.1:0-8901 GCA_964437895.1 uncultured Methylotenera sp. | reverse complement strand
ATCAGAATATTCTCAGTTGCCAGACTATCTATCGCCTTGCGCACCGTGCCCTGACTCACCTTATAACGTTGCGCGAGATCAATTTCACTTGGAATCATGTCGCCCGGGCGCCACTCCCCCCCGATCAGACTTTGCGTGATCAACACCTTAATCTGATCGTATAACGGCCTGTAACTTGGCGATCCTAACTGCTTATCCATAGATTCCACTCCATTCATGATTCGCATCATTTCATTGCACCCAAAGCGAGTTTTTAAATTTATATCACAGCACAATTCAGTTGTCCACTGTTTTATATCTTATATAAGACATAAGATATTTGTTGACAGAGTTTTTTTAATCATGAATAATGAGATTCAATTTCTTGCGGCAATAAAGGAAAAACCCATGTCATATGCACTCAGACCCAGACGCTCGATGCTATATGTCCCCGGCTGTAACCAGCATTATTTAGATCGCGCACGCACATTAGCTGCGGATTCCGTCATCCTGGATCTGGGCGACCCTATTCTGGTAGATGTCAAAGTGCAATCACGCGAAAATGTGGTGAATGCCGTGAAGCAAGGCGGGTACGGCAAGCGTGAAGTCGTGGTGCGCGTCAATGATCTACACTCGATTTGGGGGCATGACGACATCAAGGCTGTGGCCAACATTGGTGCGGATGCCATCCTGTTTCCTAATATCGAGTCAAGTGAAGATGTGTTGCAAGCCCAGCAACTGCTAGATGAAGCGGGCGGCAAAGATGTGCCGATGATGGTGATGATAGAAAGCCCGCTGGCGGTGCTAAATGCCAAAGAGATTGCCGCGGCTTCAGAGCGGGTGATTTGCATGGTGATGGCCACCTCTGACCTGATCTCGCAACTGCACGCCCGCGTGACGCATGAGCGCTCAGCCATCCTAACCTCTTTATCACTGGTGATACTGGCGGCACGCGCCTATGGCAAGGGTGTGATCGATGGCATCACCTCAGACTTTAAGAATATGCACTCGTTTGAATATGCCTGCCGCCTGGGACGCGATATCGGCCTCGATGGCAAATCGCTGGTACATCCGGCACAAATTGCCTACTGCAACGATGCCTACACACCGCAACGTGCCGAGGTTGAGCATGCCAGATTGATTATCAAAGCCTTGAAAGAAGCCAACGAGAGCGGGCAAGGCACGGTGGTGGTCAACGACAAACTGGTCGAGCACCATCACATTAAGGCTGCGCAACGCCTGATACAGCTGTCGGGTGCGATTGCCGAGCTGGAAGAAGATTTCATTTAAAGGATCACACATGACAGGCAAAATTTACGCCGGGCGTTTTTTTGAAGACTTCACCTTGGGTGAGGTCATTCAGCACGCGACGCCGCGCACGATTAGCGCAGGCGATACCGCTTTGTATATCGCACTGACCGGCGCGCGTAACCCTCTGCATTGCAGCGCCCCCTTTGCGCAGTCACTGGGTTATCCGCAGTTGCCGGTAGATGATTTACTGGCGTTCCACATCGCTTTTGGTAAAACCGTGCCCGACATTTCGGTCAATGCGGTCGCCAATCTGGGCTACGCCGATGTGCGTTTTATGCAGCCCGTTTATGTGGGTGACACCCTGACAACCTCCAGTGAAGTGATTGGCCTCAAGCAGAACTCCAGCGGCAAAAATGGCGTGGTGTGGGTACGTTCCACCTCTGTGAACCAAGATCAACAACCGGTGTTGAGTTGGGTACGCTGGGTGATGGTACACAAGAAAAATCTGGAGGCACCTGCTCCAGAGACGGTAATTCCAGACTTGCCAGCCTTTGTTGCTGCTGAAGATTTGCGCCTGCCCGCCCCTTACAATGTGCACCAGGAAATCTCCGTGGCCACGGGTGGCCGCTACTTCTGGGAGGACTACGCCGTAGGCGAACGTCTGCGCCACCCCTCCGGCCTGACCATCAATGATAGCGACCATACCTTGGCCACGCATCTGTATCAAAACAATGCGCGCCTGCATTTTGACGCCCACCTGATGCAATCAACGCCACAGGGGCAGCGTCTGGTCTATGGCGGCGTGGTGATATCAGCCTGTCGCGCCCTCAGTTTTGAGGGCTTGGAAAATGCGCTCTCCATTGCTGCCATCAATGGCGGCACGCACGCTAATCCGAGCTATGCCGGCGACACCATTTACTGCATGACAGAAGTGCTGGACCAATGGGCCCTGCCCCACCCACAACTCGGTGCATTGCGACTGCGCATGGTCGGCCTGAAAAATATTCCGCCGGATCATGTAGAAAACATTAAAACCACACAGGGCTATCACCCCAATGTGGTACTCGATCTCGACTATACCGTTTTAATTCCACGAAAAGGAAACTAACCATGGCCGTTCATCCAAATCAGGCACTCTTTGGCGGTGAAAAACCGTTTCCGGTGATTCCGGCATGTGAGCACTTTGCCGGCAGTGAGAAACTGATTCTGAAAGCATTATCGCTACAGGATCCTGCCACGCCCAATGCACCAGGCCCCGTGTTTGACATTACCTGTGACTGCGAAGACGGTGCCGCCAGCGGACAGGAACAAGCCCATGCCGAGATGATTGTGCGCATCCTCACCTCCGAGGCGAACAAGTACAAGATGGCTGGCGCACGTATCCATGATTACACCCATCCACACTGGAAAAAAGACATTGAGATTCTGGTAAGCGGCGCCGGTCAGGTGCTCAGCTATCTGACGATTCCGAAATGTACGGATATTGCCCAAGCCCGCGAAATGATTACTTATATTCAGCAGGTAGCGAAACAGCACGGCATTACCCGTGAGATTCCTGTGCATATTCTGATCGAAACGCACGGGGCACTTAGACAGGTACACGAGATTGCGCAGCTGCCTTGGTTACAGGTGCTGGACTTCGGTTTGATGGACTTTGTCAGTGCGCACCACGGGGCGATTCCTGCCGCAGCGATGCGCAGCCCAGGACAGTTTGACCATCGCCTGCTGGCACGTGCTAAGGCCGAAGTGGTCGCGGCTGCCTTGGCAAACGGTGTCGTGCCTGCGCACAACGTGACACTGGATCTAAAAAACGTGGAAGTGACTTACAGCGATGCGGCACGCGCCCGTAACGAGTTTGGCTTTTTGCGCATGTGGAGTATTTACCCCACCCAGATTCAAGCCATTGTCGATGCTATGAAGCCTAACTTTGATGAAGTGAGTGATGCCGCCAACATTCTGCTGGCCGCACAAGCTGCAGACTGGGGCCCGATACAGTATGCCGGCGAATTGCATGACCGTGCCACTTACCGTTACTTCTGGGAAGTCTTGCAAAAAGCCAAGCAGACCGGTGTCACCATGCCCGCGGATGCCGAGCACGCCTTCTTTTAATATCGATGGATCAGGAATAGATCATGACGCAAACACTGACTGCAGGCGCGCGCTTCCGTGCTGCACTGGCGGCTGAAAAGCCATTACAGATCATAGGTGCCATCAATGCCTATCACGCCATGCTGGCGACACAAACCGGCTTCAAAGCCATTTACCTATCAGGCGGCGGCGTCGCCGCTGGCTCACTCGGCCTACCTGATCTAGGGATTTCCGGCCTTGAGGATGTGTTAGTCGATGTCCGTCGTATCACGGACGCCGTTGACACCCCTCTGCTGGTGGATATTGACACCGGCTTTGGCGGCGCATTCAACATCGCCCGCAGCATCAAGAGCGTGGCCAAGGCGGGTGCGGCAGCGGTACATATCGAAGACCAAGTCAGCGCCAAACGTTGTGGTCATCGCCCCAATAAAGCCATCGTCAGTCTCGATGAAATGGTAGACCGCGTGAAAGCAGCCGTCGATGCCAAACCTTATGATGACTTTGTCGTGATGGCGCGTACCGACGCACTGGCCGTAGAAGGCTTGCAATCGGCCATAGACCGCGCTTGTGCCTGTGTAGAAGCCGGTGCCGACATGATTTTTCCAGAAGCGATGACGGAACTCGGCATGTATCAGCAATTTGTAGAGGCAGTCAAAGTGCCTGTGCTGGCCAATATTACCGAATTCGGCTCTACCCCGCTGTTTAGCGTGGATGAGTTGGCCACCGCAGGCGTCGGCATGGTGCTGTATCCGCTGTCAGCCTTCCGTGCCATGAATCAGGCGGCACTCAAGGTCTACCAGGGCGTCCGTCAGGATGGCACGCAGAAAAACGTGCTGGATCTGATGCAAACCCGTGCCGATCTCTATGAGCACCTTGGCTATCACGATTTTGAACAGAAACTAGACGCGCTGTACAAAAAATAAGTACACGCGACCAGACACCAGGAGGTTAGTTATGAACACCACTACTGATCCAACGACCCCAGCCACTGAGGCCCCAAAACGCAAAAAAGGCGTTGCGCTGGCCGGCGTGGCTGCCGGGACCACGGCCATTTGCACCGTGGGCCATAGCGGTAATGACCTGCATTACCGCGGTTACGATATCATCGAGCTGGCAAAACAGGCCACGTTCGAAGAAGTCGCTTATTTGCTGATACACGGTGAGCTTCCCACCCAACCACAACTCACTGCTTATCATCAAAAGCTCAAAAAGCTACGCGGCCTGCCCAGTGCACTTAAAGCAGTACTGGAACAGATTCCTGCCAATGCGCACCCTATGGATGTGATGCGCACGGGTTGCTCCATGCTGGGGACCTTGGAACCAGAAGCCATCAATCGCAACACCGCAGGCGCGCAGGCGCTGGGTGACAGACTGATTGCCTGCTTTGGCTCCATCCTCATTTACTGGTACCACTTTAGCCATCGCGGCGTACGCATCGAGGTAGAAACCGACGATGACTCTATCGCAGCGCATTTCCTGCATATTCTGCATGGCAAAAAACCGTCAGCACTGCACATTCAAGCCATGAATACCTCACTGGTATTGTATGCAGAGCATGAATTCAACGCTTCAACGTTCACCTCACGGGTAATTTCAGGCACCCTGTCTGACCTCTACTCTTGCATTACTGGCGCCATCGGCGCGCTGCGTGGCCCTAAACATGGTGGCGCCAACGAAGCAGCCATGGAGATTATTGAACGCTACCAAACAGCGGATGAAGCCGAGTCAGACATCAAGGCGCGCATGGCACGCAAAGAGATCATCATCGGCTTTGGCCACCCGGTGTACACCATTGCTGACCCACGTAACGAATCCATCAAAGCCGTGAGCAAGGCGCTGTGTGAAGATGCGGGCAATATGAAGCTGTTTGATATCTCAGCCCGTATTGAAGAGATTATGTGGAACGAGAAAAAGATGTTCCCTAACCTCGATTGGTACAGTGCACCCAGCTATCACATGATGGGCATTCCAACCGGCATGTTTACACCGATTTTTGTCATCTCGCGCACCACTGGCTGGGTTGCCCATGCCATCGAGCAACGCATAGACAACAAGATTATCCGTCCCAATGCTGAATATAACGGACCGGATAACAGACCGTTTGTACCGTTAAGCCAACGTTAACTTTAGGCCCAGAGGCGCAGACAAGCACTCGCTCGTTCTGCGCTCTCTGCGTGCGCTGTGGCTCCATTATTTATTTGAAAGAACCCTCAACATGTCATCACATATTTCCAACGTCCGTCCCGATCCCGATCAGGTCATTGTCGATATTGCCAATTACGTGGCTGATTTCGACATCAACTCCAGTGAAGCTTACGACACTGCCCGCAACTGCTTGATGGACACCTTAGGCTGCGGCTTCGAGGCGCTGGATTATCCGGCCTGTACCAAACTGCTGGGGCCTGTCATTGCTGGCACCGTGGTGCCTAATGGTGCCAAGGTTCCAGGTACGTCTTATCAGCTGGATCCGATTCTGGCCGCTTTTAATATTGGCGCCATGATCCGCTGGCTAGACTTTAACGATACCTGGCTGGCAGCAGAATGGGGCCACCCTTCAGATAACTTGGGCGGCATTCTGGCCGTGGCTGACTATATGTCACGCAAGCACGTTGCCGAGGGCAAAGCGCCGCTGACGATGAAAGAAGTGCTGACTGCCATGATCAAGGCACACGAAATTCAAGGCGTGTTGGCACTGGAAAACAGTTTCAACCGAGTCGGTCTGGACCACGTCATTCTGGTCAAGATTGCATCGACTGCAGTGGTCACAAAATTACTGGGCGGCAACAAGCAAGACATCATCAATGCGGTATCGAATGCGTTTGTCGACGGCCAAAGCCTGCGCACTTACCGCCACAGCCCCAACACAGGCTCACGTAAATCATGGGCTGCCGGGGATGCCACCTCTCGCGCCGTCCGCTTGGCCTGGATGACGTTGCAAGGTGAGATGGGCTATCCCAGCGCACTGACCGCTAAAACCTGGGGTTTTTATGATGTGCTGTTTAAAGGCAATGCGTTCAAGTTTCAGCGCCCCTATGGCAGCTACGTGATGGAGCAAGTATTGTTCAAAATCTCCTTCCCGGCTGAGTTCCATGCGCAAACCGCGGTGGAGTGCTCGTTCCAGCTGCATCAAGAGGTAGGTAATCGACTGCAAACCATGGATGATATTGCCAAAATCGACAAAATCATCATCACTACGCATGAGTCTGCCATTCGTATCATTGATAAAACCGGCCCGATGAACAACCCGGCAGACCGCGATCATTGCATCCAGTACATGTCTGCTGTCGGTTTGCTCAAAGGCAATCTGACTGCGCTAGATTATGAAGATGCGGCAGCGGCGGATCCACGTATCGACGCCCTGCGTGACAAGATGACCTGTGTAGAAAAAGCCGAATACACCCGCGACTACCTTGATCCTGAAAAACGCTCGATTGCCAACGCGATCCAGATTTTCTTCAAAGATGGTACGCAGTCCAGCAATATTGCCGTGGAATATCCGATTGGTCACCGTCGTCGCCGTGGTGAAGGCATCCCGGAACTGGTCAAAAAATTCAAAGTGAATTTGGCACGCCGTTTTGATGCGGGCAAACAAGCTGAGATTCTGGCTTTGTGCCAAGATCAAGCGAAGCTGGAATCCACCCCAGTCAATGTCTTTGTCGATATGCTGGCGGTCTAATACCGGTACACACCCCTAAGCCCTGCTGGCCTGTGCCAGCAGGGTTTATTCTTTAAAACACCTCTCTCAAATAGATAATCGGCGATTTATAGATGCCAAAAGTGGCCCTTGAAGCCGGGTCTGTACCAAACCAGGGCAAGCTTCCGCCCATCGCGCTGGTCTCACTCAGACCCAGGCAAGTGCGATCACCCACCTGTGCTGGCCCGATATTCACTTTCAGATCGACGCTTCCGCTATTAGGCCTACCGTCTGTACCAACACCCGGCGCCGTTAATTTAAAGCGCGACACGCCTTGGCTCACTTTGGCATTGCCTGATAAATGCGTTTCACAGGCATTGAGATTGCCGTGATAGTTTTTCATTACGATGGACGCTAACGGAATCAAAGTACAACTGTCTGCGCTATTGCGTACATACGCCTGATTTTTCCAGTATTGCGCCTCCACCTGTATGGGTAAGGCCAACAACTCCGAACCATGTGCAGGCAGCATGAACAAGCGGCCGAACCTGAAAGTATCTGCCATCGATACAGGCATCGCTGTGAGGCTGGAAACACCGTCATCATCCACGGGACGTGTCAGCAAGGTCAGCTGATCCTCCGGCGCTGGATTCAGAGGCCGATTCACTAAATGTGTGGCCACCACACTGGCTTGGCCCTGCACCCAACTGCCCGTTGGCCCTTGCGCACTCACGCCCAGCTGATAGCTCGCTGGGCTCAGGCTAAAGTGATAATCAGCATAGTGCGTAAGATTAAACTTGGCAAAACTGCTGCCATACGCCCCCTGATAATTCTCGGTCACACTGTCACTCTGTGAGCGGGCGCTCAACTGAAAACGGGTCTGCCAGCCATCCTGGCCAAAATAATTGAAACTGCCACAGGCAACCTGACTGATCAACAGACTGACATTAAAGTGATCTGGGTAGAATCGACCTATGGTGCCAGAGGTCTCGCCACTGACATTGCCGGCCCCCAAATAATCGGCGTCACTGAGCACGGGCAACAAAGTGATGATACCCACCTCACTCCAGCGTACATTGTCTAGTGTGGCCAGCCCCTGCTTAAAGCTACCAGCCATAGTTTGTGTATTGGATAACAGTCCTACACTGCCGCCGACCGGCGCCGCCAAGGTGGCCTGCACGCTAATATTTTCCGGCACGATTTCCTGACCAAAATTAGGAGTGGCCTGGTCATTCTGGGCGTAGGCGCCTAGTTTGACTAAAAACGGGGCGCCCGACTTTACAAAAACAGGGCCGGCAGGGTTGGCCATACCGGCCACAGTGGTGACCGCGGCTACACCCAAATGATGTGGCCGTGTGACAAAGGGGCTACTGCCTGTCAACATTGCTTCGTTGACCTTCTTTTCAACCCAGAGACTGGTGTGTCCGACATCAAAATAGTTCAGCGTCAACGGTGCATTGCCCTCACTATCGAACAAGAGTGGCACATCCACAGTATTCAAGGAGATCGCGCTGGCCGCGTTTGCTGCAATCCATTGCGGAGTAGTGCCAGTGAGCCGCATGAGATTGCCTGCGCCAGCCGCACAGGTAGTAGGGTTGAGGCATTGATAACCCATTTTGACAGTGGTTTTGCCTTGCAGGGCGGCCTGACAAGCACCACTCTGGCTATCCGTATTAATTGCTCTTAAATAGTAGGTGGGGGACTCCACGCCTGCCTGTTGATTGGCAATTTGTACCGTTTTACCATTGGCTTGCGCACTAAAAATAAATCCCGCTTGATGTGAAATGTAAGCGCAACTTTTGGTCTGCGTCTGTGTGTTGTAACACTCAAACGCCTGCGTTCGATCCGGGGTGCTATTTAAATCGCTCACGCCGAGGTTGACAGTTTGTGCCACCGGGACGGATAAAGCGACACGGGTATTGGACGTACCCTGCGGGATGCTAAATGGC
>CAYTIV010000078.1:0-9198 GCA_964437895.1 uncultured Methylotenera sp. | reverse complement strand
TGGATTTCGCGCCGCATCCAGGCGCAGTTGCGTCAGCTGGTGGTGGACCTTTGTCAGTCGCCGCCCCTGAGCGCAACTGCGTTTGAGATGCGCGCACGTGATCTGATTCAGCGCTCAGGCAGTATGCAGCGCCAGCAGGATGCTGAGAGTGTCCATCTGGTAGAGGCGCTGTGCGCCACGCTAGAAATCGGCCATGCCGTCATTGCCCTGCAAGCCTTACTTGCGGCCTTGCCTATCCCGCTACAAAAAAGCGGCCAACACACGCTGGCGCTGATTGCGCATTACTATCGCCAGCCACGGCTCAAAAACCAGCAACAGCTGTTGCGCTGGCTGGATCGGTTTCTGCAAGCATTACCATCACAGGCGGTCGAGCAGGATGCCGCCGTGGTGAACCGGGTCATGACGCAATTACATTTTATTCGTTGGGTGACAGAGACTGAAACCCCCGAACGGTCTGCGAGCTAGGAAAGGACGCGTGCGTATGCAACATGAATGGATTCCGCGTGAATTGGCTTTTTTGGATGCCCACGTGCCTACCTTGTTTTTAGCCTTTTTGCTGGCGGTGGCCGTGCTGTGGCGCCTAGACCAATGGCTGGCAGAGCGTGGCATTTATGATCTGGTCTGGTACCCGGCACTATTGCGGGTGGCCCTGTTTTTTGGGCTGTTTTCGTTGTTTGGTTTAATGGTGTATTGAGAGGGATAAACATGCAGACGCAACGCATCTGGTTGACGTTGACCAAAGGCTTTTTGAGGGTGGGTATCACGCTGGCCATTGCCGTGGGTGCTGGCCTGCTGGCATACAAGTTATGGGTCAGATATACCGATTATCCCTGGACCCGTGATGGCCGAGTCCGTGCCGATGTGGTGAACATCGCGCCTGATGTGGCTGGATTAGTGACGGCCGTGCCGGTGCGAGATAACCAGTATGTGCACAAGGGCGATGTGCTGTTTCGCATAGACCCCATGCATTACGAGCATGCGCTGGCAGAGGCGGTGGCCGTCACCCGCCAAAAGAAATCGCTGTGGGAGATGAAGCGTCAGCAATCTGCGCGACGCGCCCATCTGGATGATGAAGTGATTTCACGTGAAAACCGCGAAGATACCGACCTTTCCGCAGTGGCGGCCAAAGCCGAGTATGAGGCGGCCGAAGCGCAGGTTGAAAAAATAAAACTGGATTTAGAGCGCACCGTGGTGCATGCGCCTGTCGATGGTTGGGTTTCCAACCTGCTGGTGCGCCCGGGCGACTTTGCCCAGATCGGCGCTGCCAAACTGGCCGTGATCGATCAGCATTCGTTCTGGGTCTATGGCTATTTTGAGGAGCACAAACTGGCCATGATCAAGGTCGGTGCGCCGGCAGAGGTGCAGTTGCTGGGCAGCCACGCGACCCTCAATGGCCACGTCGAAAGCATCGCCCACGGCATTACCGATCGCGACAACCCAACGGATATCCGCCTGCTGGCCAACGTCAATCCGACCTTTAACTGGGTCCGGTTGGCGCAGCGGGTCCCGGTCAGAATTCATCTGGATCAGATTCCGGCCGGATTACCGCTGGTGGCTGGCATGACCTGTTCGGTCGTGATTCATTCGTAGTCCTGCCGCCGCGACAAACTAGCCAGCGGTCTGTTAAGATGGCTATTCCATTGATCACAAACTAAATGCATGCTTGCTGAAAAACCTCCGCAGGGGCTCTGGTCCCTGCTGCTTTCCATCCTGGCTTATCTCGCGCTGGCGCAGGCTGACCAAGTCATGCATATTGGTCAGCAAGAATCTCTGATCATCTCCATTCTGTTTGTGCTGCTGATCATTTATCTGGCGTTTCAACTGTCGTATCAGGTCGAATATGTGGCCGAGCAGCTCAAAGAGCCCTATGGCACCATGATTTTGACCATCAGCGCGGTCATGATAGAGGTGGTCATCATCGTCATGATGCTCAGCCACACCTCATCGACCACCTTGGCCAGAGATGCTATCTATTCGGCGGTCATGCTAGACATTAACGGCATCCTCGGTTTGTGCGCTATTGTTGGCGGCATCAAGTATGGCGAAGTCGAGTACAACGTGAACTCCGGCAATACCTATATCGTTATGATTATGACCGCGCTGGGGTTGTCTATGGCGCTGCCAGCCTTTTTACCGGCCGAACACTGGCGTATGTATTCGCTGTTCACTATCGTGACCATGAGTGTGTTTTATGCGCTGTTTCTCAAGATGCAGACGGGCCGCCATCGCAACTATTTCAGCTATCGCGATCAGCACCCGCATGCAGACGGAGCGACGTCCGGCCTGAGTTCTAGCGTCATCTACGCGATTGTCTACCTGCTGGCGGGCATCATCACCATTGGCTTCCTGTCAGAGGAGATGAGCATGCACATGGATGCGGGCCTCGCTGGCAGCGGTGTCCCGCCTATTGTGGCGGCGATTGTGGTGGCCGTGATTGCGGCCAGCCCGGAGGTGCTAACTGCACTGAAGGCGGCGGTCAACGACCGCATGCAAACCGTGGTCAACATTGCGCTGGGGGCCACGCTGTCGACGGTGATTCTGACCGTGCCTGTGATCGAAGCCATCGCCCTGATTGAAGACCGCCCTCTGATTGTTGGCTTGTCGCCAACGCAGATGGTGATGACTTTTTTGACCTTGATGGTGGCGACCATCAACCTGCATGATGGCGAAACCAATGCCATTGAAGGCATGACGCATTTTGTGTTGTTTATGGCCTTTATCATGTTGGCCGTGTTAGGCATGTAACTTTAATTTTCTGGATGTTTGATGCATACCGTTCTTGCGCTGATACAACATGATGGCCTGCGTATTGTTTTTGCCAGAGTGTTATCTTCACGCTGCTACTGGCAGGTGTGCTGAAAGGGCGTGGCCAGGATCCCTGGGCGCGATGCCGGGCACCCGATACAGCGCCCGTAGCCACAGCACCTTGACCGCGCCAAGGGTGCTGCCAGCCATTAAGCATCAGGCGAATAAGCTGATGCCCAGCAATGCGGCCAGTGCAATACCGATGGCCAGCACCAAAAAGATAAAAAAGAACACTTTGGAGATGGTCGCTGCACCAGACTCTATGCCTCTAAAACCAAGCAGTCCGGCAATCAATGAAATCACAAGAAACAGCAGGGCGTAATACAGCATGGGCGTGCCTTTCATGACGGGTTCAACAGGCATTCATCATAATCAGGGCACAGGCTGCCGCCTATCGGCGCCGTCCGCGTAGGCCGGTCAGATTTGACCTACACCCACGCGCAGTCTTAACAAGCGTCAAATCTCTGTACCGCCAATTAAAAGCGCGTATATTACATAATCCAGCCTGTTCTCCACCACTTTAGCGCAGATGAAGGGAGATCCTGATGACGGTATTGCCTGCCTTATGGCGTCTGACACGCCCGTTGTGCCTGATACTCATCGCTCACGGCCTCTCCGGCCCGGTGTGGGCGGCCAGTGACAGTGCAAAAATCATTCAAAATGGATTATGGCCCACCGATGGCAAAGCCCTCTCCCGGCCCAGGGTGGTGGCTTTACTCAATATGGATGAAGTGATGCCAGATTGTCAGCAGCGTATCGCCATGGTGAAGGTCACGCGCGTGGCTTACAGTGCCAGTGGTATCACGCCGGAAAGAATGGAGGTGCTGTGGTCCGGACGGTCGCTCAAGATAGACACCAATATTGGTGAGAACCCTATTTTAACCCTAGAGGAAATCTACGCCGCGCATGCGTTTATTCAGGTGGGTAAGCGCTATCTGGTGCACTTTCAGAGCTGCGCTGAGGGCACGCAGCGCAGTCTGATCAATTTGTATGCGACGCAGCAAGACCTGCCACGCCAGTGGCGAAAAATGCATATTTAACGCCACCGGTGAGCGCTTAATCTTGCGGCGGTGGGTTGCATTTAAAGCGCTTGAACAAACCGCAGCGTGCCTGCTGCTCCTCTTCGCTGGTCATGGCTTGTGTGCCGCAGCCATGACCGCCTTTGCAGCGACCGCAATGCCAGCGACCAAACAAGATTTTGCTCAGTAGCAACAAGCCTACGGCTTGGCAGTAATCAATCGCATGCACGCCATCCATGGCAGACAGCAATACATGGTTCCACAATAGCATGACCAGATAAGAGACCAAGGCGATGCCAGCGATGGCCAGAAGCAGCAGGGCGCCGCATTTGGATTTACAGTATTTCATAAAAAATCTCCATTTTAGGTGGGTTAAAAAATTAGGTGGGGTCCAGCGCCAGCAGCTGAGCCCTTAAAAACAGCACGGCATAGCGTTTTCTGGCGAGCAAGGTGTTGATGGGCACGCCGGATTCAGCCGACAGTGTCTTAAAACTGACGCCCTCTATTTCATGGGCGATAAACACACTGCGTTGCTCTGCCGGTAACTGGTTGAGCGCTGCCAGCACACGTTCAATCAGCATTTTCTTTTCATACAGTGAGGCAGGCGTCTCGGGGTCGCTGGGCAACAGCGTGTCCAGCCAAGGGGCCTCGTCATCATGCAGGTCGAGCAGCATCGGGGTCGCTTTTTGCTGCCTGAAGCGGTCTATGATGCGGTTTTTGGCGACACGGTACAGCCATGCCCCAACATGCTCCAGCGGTTCTGGTAGCCGGTAAGCCGACACCAGCTCGTAAAAGACCTCTTGGAAAATGTCTTCGGCATCGCCGGTATGGGGCACGTGTTTGCGGATGAAGCTGCGCAATCTGGCGGTCTCCTGCCGTAAGGTTTCGGTGATCACGGAGTTTTGTTGTGCCATGACTAAAGGGGTCTCTAAAGGGGCGTTCATACCTGTATAAACGTCACAGGCCGGTCAATATTGTATGACGTTGAAAAAAATCTGCTGGTGCTGGATACTCCCCGCCCGGCCAGCGGATTGTATCTAGTCATCGACAATTCTTGCGTAACCTCAGGCCTAACAAATATGCGGCCTGGGAGTTGCTTTATTTTTTTCCTATTTGAAAGTTGCGTAACCTCAAGAGGTTTGGAATGATTTAAAAAAAGATTGCGTACAATTCTTGCGTAACCTCAGGTTTTAGGCCCCTTTTTACGGCGCACACAATGCGACGGTTTTAACTCGACCTGAAGATCAAAATCCAGCAATTCGATATTAGGATCAATTGCTGAAACAACTAATAAGTATGAATATATATTGAATTGTTTAGCAGCTGAGTTCAACCCGAACCTATGCTTTGGTTTGACACTTTCGTCTTTTGAGCACATCAATTTTCTGAAATATTTTTCAAGCCATATTTTCGGGTAAACCGACGACAAGAACTCTGGCAGATTTGAAATTTCCCCCGTGTAATCCGAAACGATCAAACCTAAAGTCTTGGCCTTCTTACGCAAATGCCTATGTAAAATTGTGATGTCTAAAATCACCCTTTCAGAAAGATATTTGAGGGTTATAGCGAGGTAGGTTTGAATTCTGTCATTTAAGATCAATTCAGCAAGACCGATGTATTTTGATTTCGGATATTCAGTCATCATTTGATGTGGCATTACACTGAAGACGGAATCTTGTGGGGATTGCAAAAGCCATTCATGGTGTTTGTAACAAAAGTCTATGGCATACAACTGATGCGAGATCCGCCAGTAACTATGCCCTAACTTTTGGTGGTCCTCTTTAGCGCACCCTTCACAGAAATAAATGGAATCTTTTAAAATCCGTTTTGATACCAGCTTGTTATCAATTATGAAGGCATTACTGAGAATTCTCTGATTGAAGCGCGAAAGATGATTCAACGTATGCTGCCGTATAAGGTAACCTGATGGGTAGCCAGTGATCTTCTCAATAATGCCTAAATAAGAACTTACGTTTCGCAAATCTGGATGACCTATGAATAAATATCCAACTTCCGTTTTCGTAAAACTTAAGTTACGAAGTCCATTTTGAAGAGCAAACCTGGCTAAGTAACCATGGACCAATTCGTCAGGAAATATCTGAGGGACGTTGTAACTGCCTAATCGATTAATGTCGAAGTCCTGATTTTTAGCGTCAAAATACAGTGGTGATTCATTTAGCATTAATACTTCCTGAAATTAAATTTAGTCTATTTTCAATCCAAGCCTTTGTTAATGGGAGCTTATCTAGTCTTGGCTTGAAGGGCAGGTAAGGTAGTCTCCTTAACAAGAGAGGTGGTTTGATTCGCTCCCACGTATCGAGCTCAATTTTTCCAATACCCATCAGTGCTTTTAAACAGGTTAGATCTCGCGCGCTCCAATCTACTCTTGGACGGTGGTGAAAGGTTTTTCTGGTTGAGGAGTCTTTAGGCAAGTTAAGAACTATGTTTTGCAGCCACACTGCATCATTCCTAGAAAGCCATCTAATGGTTGGGCCTATATGTTCGCGTAGGTGTTTTATAGTCAGTCCAGGATTTGAGGAAATGTGATCGATGAGTTGTCCACGCCTTGTGAGACAGACCCTTTTAATTTTTTCTGAATGCCATAGTTGTTTGATGTATGCATGTGAAGTCAGGATGCGGTCTACGGTGGATTTGGATAAGCAAGCTTCGGCCTGAATCTCCACTAAGGATTTGCCTTGCCTGAGTAAGGTGAGCACAGATTCAATTTGGTCTGTGAAAACCTTCTTGGGTCGTCGTTTAATTTCTACCAACCCTGTCTTGCCAAGTTGCCTCATTAATGTGCCTATGTCGTATCCGTAGGTCATTGCCAGTTGCTTCAATGATTCGCAGGAAGCATAGCGGTGAGATATTTCTACCAGATCACCCTGAACAAGAGGGGCGGTATCAAAATCTTCGGTTCGGTCTTGTAGATCAAGTTGAAACTGACTTTGCCATTCATAAGTGGAAGCGAACAACTCCCATGATCCGAAAAATAGACTGATTAAAAGAATGTGGGCAATCGGGTTGTAGTTACCTCGCGGTTTACGAATGAGTTTTAAGAAGTAGGGCAGATTAGAATCTGATAATAGCAATTGGTAGGGTGCCAGGCTTTTTAGCTCAGCAAAGTGTTGCTCGACCCTGATCAGTAAATGCTCAGCCCTAACTCTTCCGGATGCAGTCAAAAAGCCAAGTTCTTTTAGACCGTGCTTGTAGGTCCATTGCAACCGGTTCATGTCGAACCCGCCTGGGAATTTATTCAATAAAACATTTTTTGAAATATGTGAAATGGACTGTAAAAGGTCAGATTTTTTGTTGCGAAGGTAAGGCGAGTTTGATCGAGGCAAAATAAGAGTATTCTTGTTTGCACCATCCATGCGCAAATTTAACTGGTTGAGTGGATTGCTATGAGTGCTACATATGTGAGTAGTTGGTAATTGTTGAATCCGATGCCAATAGCCGAATCCAAAATTATTCGAGTCCTCTTCATAACACTCCTGACAAAACTTCAAAGCACTCAGGCTAGGCAAATGACCTGGTGTGATACCGAGTTTGAACTTAAGCGTTTCTACACTTTCTCTCGCCATAATCTGGACGGAATCTTGCAAAAATGATTCTGGTCGGAAGGCCAAGTAGTACGGTAGAACCGTTCGCTCGATAGCAATATGGAATGGGTCCCCAAATGCGTTAGCAGTACGTTCGCAGAAAGTAGAAAGATTAGAAGGGAAATCTAGCCGTGTGCCAGCCGACCCAGAACCGAGTAATTGTTTGCTTAAATCAGTGCCAGCCATTCTCCCGTTCATGATTTGAGTGATCGCCATCCAAGAGTAAAAAGTCATATCGGGCTGGAAGTTTGGAAGCATTAGTGTGCTCATTACTCAATCTCCACTGAGTTTTGCAGCGCAATCATTTGCTCCAGATGGTGATTCACAGCTCCCTGCATTCTCATGTCTTCCGCAGGTAGCGTAGATTGAAGATGAGCTACTTTTTTTGACTTATTTTTTTCTCTGGTAACTGCGCTCCTGTATTTAGCGATTTCAGATTTGCCTTTCGGGGTTTTAAGAGCAGGTACTGATTTGGATTTCGGCTTAAGCTGACCTCCTAGATCAGCATTGAGGAATTTCTCCGGATTCCACGCTCGTTCATAAAAATCGCAATCTATGTCTGGGAAGTTTCTAAGGAGAGCTAGGCTTTTGTATCTGAACCCATCCGCGAGCATCCTAACGTCAACATAACTATAACCATTGTAAATACTTAAAATGTCATCTGGGGAGATTGAATGTTTATCTGATAGCAGGCATTCCACTTGAGCCATCGTCCACAAACTGATGGCTAGTCTAGCAATGCCGCCACTGCACTCGAACAAGGTTTTGGAGCAAGCAGCAGGGTCTGATGGTGGCTCATCCAGAACATACAATTTCATAACACCTAAGTCACAAAGCGATTCCCAATCTGTTTGCCAATCATCTTCATCGAGCGCGCCGATAGGATGAAAGTGTAATTTAGGCGTGAGGGTTAGGCGGGTCAGATCCTGGCTGTAAGTCACCCAGTCGAATGCTCTTTCGTTACCCGAAACTACTATTGGGATTCCACTATTCATCAATTGCAAAATAAACAACTGCATCTTTTCAGCTTGCGGGCCTGTGACTAGGTTTCGTAGCTGGTTTTCATCTATGAAAAGAATACCGGTGTAGTGGGCGCGTAATGTGTTGATGGTGGCGACGGACAGGGTTTCAATAGTTTTGTTGACTCTGGGTAATACGATGGCATATGTAGTGCCAAGTACCTCATCCATTTGCTCCAGAATACCTTTTATCAAACCGTATCTTGAACCATCGTGAGACATGTTTAATTGCAAGTAAACCAGTTGCTGAAGATATTGCCAACCGGCAACATCGTTCCTGCCATGCTCAACAACCTGTGGGAACAGCGAGACAAACGCAGAGGCTGTGATTGTCTTTCCTGTTCCTGTTGGGCCTTTAAGCACATTCACTGAAATGCCAGTGATAGACCTGGAATTGTTATGTGGCAAGCTGCCTTCCGTTAAAGCATCCCAATATTTTTTTCGGTTTTCAGCAATGACTGGGTTTCGATTCTCCAGCCCTCTTCGTAACATTCCGTACCATGTCATCATCGCCATGATTGTTTTTTTAATGGGCTGCAAGATCACTTTTTCCCCGGTTAGGAAATCACTGCGCTCAATAACACTCAATTCAGCCACATTTATTCCTTGCATGGGGTCAATCGTCATTGCAGCTACAATTTCACTCAGTAAGGTGTAATTTGGGATTCTCTCTAGCAACGGGTTGGGAAATTGAGAGTTTGTCATTTGCCGGCTCCTTTTATGAGTGCAGTAAGTACACTAAATTTGGGTTTA
>CAYTIV010000077.1:0-9207 GCA_964437895.1 uncultured Methylotenera sp. | reverse complement strand
AATCATAAAAAGTTAATATGACAGAAATGTGACAAAAAATAAAAAAGGCGCATGCTGCGCCTCTTTTATCACGGTCTGTCTTACAACACACGCTCACCTATATGGTAGGCAATCGCAGCCATGATGGCGGCGCAGGGAATCGTCAACACCCAGGCCCAAACGATGCGCGAGGCCAAGCCCCAGCGTACGGCCGTCATGCGTCTGGACAAGCCTACGCCGACAATCGCACCGGTAATGGTGTGTGTGGTAGACACCGGGATGCCAAGGCTAGTAGCCAGAAACAGCGCAATCGAGCCGGAGGTTTGTGCGGCAAAGCCGCCAGTCGGGCGGATTTTGGTAATGCCCATACCCATGGTACGCACAATCCGCCAGCCACCAAACAGCGTGCCCAAGCCCATGGCCAACTGGCAGGCGATCACCACCCAAAACGGGACATGAAAGTCGCCGTGCAAATAGCCATTGGCGAATAACAGCACAGTGATGATGCCCATAGTTTTTTGCGCATCGTTGGCACCATGCCCCAGACTGAACAGCGAGGAAGAAATAAATTGCAGCTTGTTGAAGCGGCTTTCGATCTTATAAGGAGAGGAGTTCTGAAATGCCCACATGATGCCGATGGAGAGCAATAAGGCCAGCAGCATGCCAAACAGCGGTGACAGGATAATGGCAATACCGGTGCTAATCAGTTTGCTCCCCAAAATCACGCCTTGGGTACCTGAGTGCGCCATGCCCGCACCAATCAAACCGCCAATCAGCGCATGTGAGGAGGAGGAGGGAATGCCGAACCACCAAGTAATGACGTTCCAGGCAATGGCCCCAAACAGCGCGCCAAAAATGACCGTGTTATTGACAATATTGGGGTCGATAATGCCTTTGCCTACGGTATCGGCCACATGCAGACCAAAGAACAGAAAGGCGACAAAATTAAAGAACGCCGCCCAGATCACTGCAGCTTGCGGGGTCAGTAAACGGGTAGACACCATCAGCGCAATCGAGTTGGCTGCATCGTGAAAGCCGTTCATAAAGTCAAAAATCAGGGCGACGAAGACCAGCACCGCCATGACAATAATCACGTGATCCATGCTCAGTCCCTAGATGCGCTCAAGTACGACACCGTGAATCACGTCTGCGACATCTTCACAGCTGTCCACGGCTTCTTCAAACAGATCATACAATTGTTTGGAGCGGAACAGGGTGCGGGCATCGTGGTCTTCACTAAACAGTCTGTGCATGCCTGAGCGCATGATGTGGTCGGCTTCACCTTCGATTTTGCTAATTTCTTCGCAGGTGCGCAAAATACGCTCAGCGTTTTTCATGTCAGACAGCATTTGTACCGCGTCCTGCACTTTTTCAGCAGCGCGTAACAGAATCTGAGCCAGTGCCACCATCTCAGGCGTGAACTTGCTGTGGCCGTAAATTTCGGCACTCTGCGGAATCGCTTCCATGAAGTCGATGATATCGTCCAGCGCCATCGCCAGCTCGCGAATCTCACGACGATCAAATGGGGTAATAAAGGTTTTGTGCAGGGAGAGCAGAATTTCTTTGGTGTACTCATCTGCTTCGGATTCGATTTTGCGGATTTCGGCAAAGTGGATCTGGAAATCAGCCTGATCGACCACGGCGGCCATCAGTGCCAATACTTTGGAGCCACGTACAGCACAGTCAGCCAAACGGTTGAACAGCACAAAATAGTTATAGTTTCTGGGGCTGATTGCAGCCATGATGCGGCCAAAGGTGGCATTCGCCATGAGGGGCTCCCTGTAGGTTTCAAAGTTTTATGACGGTAATTTTACTATTTTGTGACAATGTGTGTGACAAAATTCTAATGGCCCAGCACAAAACAAGGCCTGCATTTGCGCTGAATCACATTTTGAGCTGCGGTATAATGGCCGCTTTTACACAATTTAAAATCACACTCATGGAAGCTGAACAACTAAATGCGATCGCCAACGCGTTGAGCGATCTGTCCCAACGTCATCAGGCTCTTCGGGGGTATCTTTGACTACGAGAACAAGTCGCACCGCCTGGCTGAAGTCAACGGCCTGCTAGAAGACCCCAAAGTCTGGGATGATGCCGAAAAAGCGCAAAAGCTCGGCAAGGAAAAGCGCATGCTGGAAAATGTGGTTATGACGCTGGACTCGGTGGATCAAGCATTGTCCGATAGCCAAGAGCTGTTTGACATGGCGCGTGAAGAGAATGACGACGACACTTTGCTCAGCGTGAGTGCGGATGTGCAGAGCGTGGAAGAAACCGTCGCCCAGATGGAGTTCAAGCGCATGTTCTCGCAACCCATGGATGCGAATAACTGCTTTATTGAGTTTCAATCTGGCAGCGGCGGTACCGAAGCGCAGGACTGGGCAGGCATGTTGTTGCGTATGTATCTGCGCTACGTTGAGCGCAAAGGCTTTAGCGTAGAAGTGCTTGAAGAGTCTGAGGGTGATATTGCTGGTATCAAGGGGGCCTCCATCAAGGTCAGTGGTGATTATGCCTTTGGCACCTTGCGCACCGAGAGTGGCGTGCATCGTCTGGTGCGCAAATCGCCTTTTGATGCCAACGCCAAACGGCATACCAGCTTTGCCAGTGTGCAGGTGTTTCCTGAGGTGGATGACTCCATCGAAATTGACATCAACCCGGCCGATTTGCGTATCGATACCTACCGCGCCAGCGGGGCGGGTGGACAGCACATTAACAAAACCGACTCCGCCGTGCGGATTACCCACATGCCTACCGGCGTCGTGGTGCAGTGCCAGAACGACCGTTCGCAGCACCGCAACAAAGAAGAGGCCATGAATATGCTGAAGGGCGCGCTGTATAACCTTGAATTACAAAAGCGCAATGAAGAGAAACAAGCACTAGAAGATGCCAAAACCGATATCGGCTGGGGCCATCAGATCCGCAGTTATGTGCTGGATCAAAGTCGTATCAAAGACTTGCGCACCAATGTTGAAATCGGCAACACCCAAGGTGTGCTCGATGGTGACCTTGATCCGTTTATTATGGAAAGTTTGAAGCAGGGCCTGTAATTGATGTCTGAAGTCAGTGATTTAAACGCGTTTGACGAGTTTCTCAAACCGGGCGTCTTTGTTCAGGATATCGATGCCTTATTCCCGCTCCTGCAATCCGCGCACATCATCGATGTGTTGATTGGCCTGTTTCGCGGTGGGCGCGAGGAGGTCATGATTCGCCTGGCGGTGATGCGCGAGATTGCCGCCCGTGCCGAGTTGCCTGAATGGACCCCTGCGCAACTGCAGAACCATCTGGCCTTTATCGATGCCACCAAGTTTGAAACCGTTCTTCATCGTCTGCGCAGCCATGATCTGTTGCAATGGGACAGCGATAGACGGGTCTATCAGATTTCAGCCGCCGGTCGCATGGTGTTGTCTGCCATCAGCGGTCTGTTACGCTTTGGTGAGGCCGATGATGAGTTGGGTTATTTGATGGCGCAGGCCGCTGGCGGCAGTGCCGTCGGTGAACTGAGTGCCGAGCATTTAAGCCATGTACTGGCCAAGCTGACCGAGTATGAGCACTTTTTCCAAGAGGCAATTGCCTCCGGCTCCGAGTTCCGCCTTAAAGCCGCCCAAGCGCGCCTGAGTAAAGCGCAGCCCTGGATTGAAAAAGCCACCGCACTCATCAATACCATCTCTGAAAATGGCATGGATGATGCCGGCTGGCAGATCGTGCACAAAATCGCCAGTCAGCAATCGCGTCTGCTGAATATGGCCTCGGTGTTTCAGCGTGAACTGGCCAAAGTGGCCAGACAGCGCGTCATGCTGTCGCAGGGCGGGCTGAGTTCTACGGAGTTGTCTGCCTGGTTGCAGCAGCGTAGCGTGGATGCGTTGGCGCAAATGGGCGCACGCATCGCCATTACGCCCGAGCCGTTGTTTGTGTTGCCAGACGTCATGCTGGATATTGCCGATGATGTGCTGGAGCGCGAAATCACCACGCCCAAAGTCTCCGTCATGCCGCCTGATGTCGAGGTGAGCCCCGCGGCCACCGAGGTGTTTAGCTATCCGCCACAACTCGGCGATCTGACCCGCGTGCTGGGGCAACTGGCAGAAGACAGTGCCTTGCAGGACGTCGTGGTAGGCGGCAGTTTTGCCCAAGCCTCATACCGCTACTCCTTGCTGACTTTTCTCGGCGAGAAGCACGAAGACGCCGATCTCAACGCCCTGGCCGAGCAGCCTTTCCGGCTAACGCATACGCTGGATGCGCCTTTGCAAGCCGTGGGACGGCATCAGGTCGCTGCCATGACCCCAGGACAATTGATTAAACAACCGCCAGCCAAGGAGGCATAACCGCATGCAACATACAAGCGAACAACTGGCCGCCAGACTGATTGCACACCGCTATCTGCCGCGCCATGATGAAGCCGTCAGACGCGTTCTTTTTGATCTTGATTTCCGCGTGGCCCTCGAAAACAACCTCAAGGCCTGCGGCTTACGCCTGCTGGATAACCCTTATGCCAATTATGTGGCCGTGGGCCTGCATCACGATGCCGAACGGGCGGTGATGGATGATGGTCAGCAATGGCTCAGCAACAACATCAGCCTGCCCAAGGACACGCTGGCTCTGACGGTGGTGTTGTGGGCGCTGATCATTCTGCCCAAACGCGAGCGCCAACTGGGCCGTGAGTCTGCGCTGGAAGCGCAGGGCGAGCTGTTCGGGGATTTGGTGAAAGCCGAATCCGGTGAGGAGCTCTCACGTGGCATTGCCGAGAACGTGCTGTTGGAAGACTTTGGCAAACTGCTGGGCGGCAAGGGCCGTATCAGCAACTTTGCGTTACCACAGCTCTCACGCCTGGGCCTGATCGAGCGTCGCAACAAAATCATCTATGAAGGCCCATTGCTGGATCTGGTATTTGATTACGCCGAAATGGCACCCCGCATCATACAAGGCGCCCTGGGGGATCTGATTCGTCAGCAAGCCCAGTCTGGTAGCCCCTCCCACCCTTAAATCGACGAACACACAGAAAGACGATTAACAAGATGTTCAGATTAAACCGACTGGAAGTCGTGCACTGGGACTATTGGCAACGCTTTGTCATCCCGCTGGATGCCTCCATCATTACCATTGTCGGCCCTAACGGCTCAGGAAAAACCACCTTGCTCGATGCCATGCGTACCCTGCTGGCACTTGAGTGTTCTGGCGCCGGTAGCGGCAAACGTGATTACAAGCGCTATGTACGCCGCAATGGCGAAGATTTTTGCTGGCTGTTAGGCGTGGTCGATAACAGCCGCCCGGTGGGCAGCAGCAAGCGTCCCTTTGGCATTCCCTTTATGCAGGACAAAATCACACTGGCCTGCCATATCGAAAAAAAAGGTGGTGACTGGGTACGTCACTACTGGGTGGCGGATGGTGAAGTCGCCCTCAAGGATATTGCACAGCTGGGCCAGGAGTTTGGCGTGCGCGATTATCAGCGCCTGTTACACGAAGCCGGCCTCTCCCCCGCGATTGCTCGCGTGTTGTCGCTGGAGCAAGGGCAAACCGACAAGCTGTGTGAATACAAGCCGCGTGAGTTACTGGACTTGGTGTTTGACGTGTTTGGTGACAAAGAGATCCTGAACCGTTACCAAGAGGCCAGACAGCATCAGCGTGCCACTGAGCAGGAGCTGCAATACACGCAGAACAACCTCAAAGCCTTGGAGCACAGCGTTCAAACGCAGGAGCAGCGCGTCAATCGATACCTAGAGTGGCAACAGTTGATTCAGGAGCAAACGTTGCTGGTCGATGAGGTCAAGCCGCGTCTTGAGTTTTACCAGCTGCAAGAAGAAGCTGAGCGTGCCGCACGTAGCCTAGATGCCAACCGCAAAGAGCGGGAGGGTCTGCAGGCTGATTTAAGCGCCAAAACCAGTGAGCTGGATTACCACAAGAGCCAGGCTGAGCAATTGCAGGCGCAGCAACAGGCCACCCGTTTGCATGAAGCAGACCTGAGTCAGCAGGTCAACCAGCTGAACAAAGAAGAGGGCAAGCTGGAAACCGTCCTCGAGCAGAAAAAACAACTGGAAGCCCAGGCCGCCCTCAGTGCCGATGTCGTGCAGGCCAGTGCCGAGCTTGGTCAGCTGGAACAGCGGCGCAGTGAATTACAGAATCGTTTGTGGACCAAGCAGCAACAGCAACAGCAGTGGCAACAGACGCTGGAAAATCTTAGCAGTGGCCGCCGAGCCGATCCACATGAGGTGACCGAGTTCAGGCAAGCGCTGACCAAGGCCAATATCGCGCATGATACGCTGGCCGATATTCTTGAAGTCACCGATGCCGGTTGGCAAACCGCGGTGGAAGCCGTGCTTGCGCCGTTTGCCCATGTGATTATGCTGCACAGTGAAAAGCATGCTGAAGCCGCATTTGCGCTCGGTGAGCGCCTCAAATACCGACACCTGATCGTCCCTGAGCGTCAGCTGGCAGGGCTGCCGCCCAATGGCTCGCTGTTGGAGGTGATCAAGCTCAAGCAGCCGGTGGCTCCTTGGATGTTGTCCATGCTGGAGCGTACACAACGGGTGGAAGATACGGCAGCGGGTGTTGCTTTACCGCGTGGTGAGGACTGGGTGACCCGTCAGGGCTACCTGCGCGAGCGTCGTGGTGGGCGTCATGCCGCACCGAGCGAGCCGCGTTTTGGTAAAGCCAGACTGGACAGCCTGCGTCAGAATCTGCTGCAGATTGAGACTGAAATTCATGCGCTGAATGACGAATTGCATCCTTTACGTCAGCAGATCCAGACGCTTAAGAACGCGCTGGCCGGGGTCGATGCGGCGGCGCAGCTGGCTGCCCGTGCCGAAGAGTTTGCTAGTGTGGAGGTGCGCTATGGTGAAATCAAAGCCCAGCGCCAGGCCGCCGGTGAAAAACTATACGAGGTATCTCAGCTCAGCACGCAACTGGAAGAACGTATCCGCGAGTCCATCCGGGCGCAGGAGAGCATTCGTAACAAGATTGCACACTTGCAGAAAGACATTGCCGACAGAGAGAACCGCGAAGGCTGGGCAGAGCAGGAGCGTCGGTTGGAGCGTATTCGCCATGACCAAGACAAACTGCCTGCCGCTTGGCAGGATGCGGCTGCCAACAAGCAATTGCTGGAGCGCTGGGAAAGTCCGCGTTTGGTCGATATTCAGATCGATAACATTGAAAAACGCCTGGAAACGCAGAGCTGGGAGACCGATCCTTATGTGATCGCCATGCGTGACAAGATGCAGACGGATTATCAGACGCAGAAGGACGATATGGAAAGCCGTGAGCGCGATAACCTAGCGGCCCAGACTCAGACTGAACATGCGCGTGAAGCCTACATTGGTCGCTTGCGTTACTCGGTGAGCAAGTACAGCAAAAACCTGAAAGACCTGGCCCGCATGGCCGATGTGGATGTGGATTGCGCCCCCGTCGCCCTTGAGGCGGATGACCTCACCTTGTCACAGGCAGGCCTAGAGGTGCGGTTTGGCTTTGACGATAAAGGGCTCTCCGGCATGAATGATGGTGATGCCTCTGGCGGACAGCAAGTGATGAAGTCATTGATCCTGCTGGTGGCGCTGATGATGGAAGAGACGCGTCCGGGCGGCTTTGTGTTTATTGATGAGCCGTTTGCGCATCTGGATATCTTCAACATCAAACGTGTGGCCAGATTCTTGCAGGCGACCAAGGCCCAGTACCTGCTGACCACCCCAGTCACGCATAACGTCGATGTTTACGACCCTTCCATGCTGACACTGGTAACCTCTAAGAAGCCCGTGAATGCCAGCTGGGCACCCCGCGTCGGCGTGCTGTTGCGTGAGCCAGCACACTAGTCATCACTGCCTAGTGTTCATCGCTACCCACATTCGACACCCGGCGCGCGCGCCACTGCCCGTGCGCCGGGGCTGTCGATACAATCGGTTACAGCTTGATACACCGTTTGCCGCTGACGGCTCCTACAATAGTCCGGTGATGATGAACATCGGTGGGAGGTCTCTGGATGGCAAGTATTTTGTGTACGGTCAGCGCACAATTGACCCAAAACATATTTGCGCGGGTGGATGTGGATGGTTGTGGTTATCTGGATCAGCGCGTTTTGCAACGTGCCTTGCGTGATGTGAGTCAGGATGAGGTGAATACCCTGCTGCGACTGTTGGATCAAGATGGCGATGCCCGCGTCTCGCCCTATGAGCTCAACCTCGCCATTATCGATTGGTTAAGCCAAACCCACCTCGAAGCACAACGGACACCGGTGAGCCCCATGTTTGCCCGGTTGGTGAGTGATTATGGGACTATTCATTAAAGCGTAGCCATTAAAGGTCTAGCCATTAACGGGGGTGTCTTCGCGCTGCCCACAGTAACGCCAGTCTCCGGCAATGCGCTTGAAACAGCTGTGTTCCCGCAGCTCGGCCTTTTTCTGTTGATTCCCCTGATAGGTTGCTACAAACAGGACTTCGGCATGGTCGGCGTCCACCACCTTATGCGCCAGCACCTGTAGTTTCAGCCATTTGATGCCCTGTAATTCATCCAGCGTCAGGCTTTCAGGCCGTGTGGGGCCATGCCAGGTGTGCAGAATGTATGCAGGCAGTCTGAGGGCGTAGGCACTGTAGCGCGAGCGCATCAGGCGTTCGGCATCTGGCGCGGTTTGTCCTTCATGCAAGGGCTGGCAACAATCGGCATAAGCGAGGCCACTATGGCAGGGGCAGCGATTTTTCATCTGTGGGGTGTCCTGGTGGATGCGTTAGAACAGCGTGGCCTGCGTAGCAGGCGGAGCCGCCAGTAGCGCGTCCACATCAATGTCAAAAATGCCCAGTTTTCCCGGGCAGGGCATCAGCGGCAAGGGTCTAGCCCGAGCAAACAAAAAGCCGTAATACTCCGCATGAATGCCACCAAAGTGGGCGCGTTGTTCACGGCTAATGCCAGCCGGCAATGCGCCCGGTTTGCTACATAACACCAGCTCTGCCATGCCGACCACGCCGCCGTAGTCCAGTTCGGACCGGTCAGGCAGCGGGATATCCGTATGCAAGCGAATGTAATCGTAATAGGCCTCATACAGGCCTTTACTGGCATGAAGCAGGATCGGGCCACGGTAGGTGGGCCCCCAGCTGCGATCATCCACCAGCAAGTAGCCATGTGCAATCAGCCAAGCGAACGGCTGCTTGAGCGACAACGCTTTGATGGTCCCCGCGAGACCTTTGAGCGCGACAGGGGCTGATGCCTGTCGGGCATCAGGCGATTTCACGGGTCTCCATAAACTGGATATCCGGGTAG
>CAYTIV010000076.1:0-9312 GCA_964437895.1 uncultured Methylotenera sp. | reverse complement strand
CGTGTTCAGTAAACCGGTATTCTAGCAAAACTTGCCCAGAATACCAAAGAAACTAATATCAGGCGCAATACATGCCGCCGTTAACGTGTATGGTTTCGCCAGTGATATAAGCCGCGGCAGGTGAGGCCAAAAAAGCCACTGTCGCAGCGATTTCATCGACGGAACCCAGTCGACCTACCGCAATACGCTCCAGCATTTTGGCTTTGATTTCTTCGGGCAATTCCGCAGTCATATCGGTTTCAATAAAGCCTGGCGCGACACAGTTAACTGTAATCCCACGGCTACCGACTTCTTGCGCCATAGACTTGGTAAAGCCGGTCATGCCTGCCTTAGCGGCGGCGTAATTGGTCTGACCAGCGTTACCCATATGACCCACCACGCTAGAAATATTGATGATGCGACCCTGACGGGCTTTCATCATGGGGCGCAGTACGGCCTGACTCATGCGAAACACGGATTTAAGGTTGGTGTTCAGCACAGCATCCCAGTCTTCATCCTTCATGCGCATCAGCAAGGTATCCTTGGTAATGCCGGCATTGTTCACCAAAATCGACACATCTCCATACTGCTCTGCAATCTGTTTTAATACGGCATCAATTTGCTCAGGCTGCGTGACGTCGAGCGCAAGCCCCACGCCATTCACACCCGCAGCCTTCAGATGCGCGGTAATGGCTTCGGCACCACTGGCTGAGGTAGCCGTACCAATCACGAAGGCCCCTTGCTTACCCAGCGCTTGTGCAATTGCCGCGCCAATACCACGGCTCGCACCAGTGACTAATGCAACTTGTTGATCAGACATATGTTCCCCTTATTGCGCAATAAATGCTTGCACAGATTCATCATTGACCAGCGCCACACAGCTGACTTCAGCGACGATACGCTTAGCCAACCCTGCAAGCACCTTACCTGGCCCGCATTCTGCGGCGACCAGCACCTCTTGTGCAGCCAGTTGCTGTACCGTCTCCACCCAGCGTACCGGGCTATGGAGTTGGCGCACCAGTGCATCTTTAATTTTCTCAGCATCACTGTAAGCAGCGACATCCGCATTGTGCAACACAGGCACTTGCGGCGCCTGCACGGTCACATTTTGCAGATAAGCGCGCAATTGCTCGGCGGCAGGCTTCATCAAATCACAATGTGACGGAACACTGACAGGCAAAGGCAATGCGCGCTTGGCACCCTCAGCCTTGGCCAGCTCCATGCCACGCTCAACTGCCGCTTTATCACCGGCAATCACCACTTGGCCGGGCGAGTTAAAGTTGACAGCTTGCACCACCTGCCCCTGCGCAGCTTCAGCGCAAACAGCCCTGACTGTGTCATCATCCAACCCCAGAATCGCAGCCATGGCACCCTGCCCCTCAGGCACGGCCTGTTGCATCACTTGCGCTCTAAACTTCACCAGCGGCAAGGCATCGGCAAAAGAAATGGCGTTGGCGGCCACCAGTGCCGTGTATTCTCCCAAGCTATGGCCGGCCATAGCCGTTGGCAACTGGCCGCCTAATGCCTGATAAACACGCCAAGTCGCGACACCGGCAGTCAACATGATGGGTTGGGTATTTTCAGTCAGATTGATTTCATCATTGGCTTCAGTCGCCATTTTCCAGAAATCGACGCCGAGTACGGCTGACGCCTCATCAAAGGTTTGTTTAACGATGGCATGATCGGCAAACCCCTGCATCATGCCTACAGACTGTGACCCCTGACCAGGGAAGAAAAAAGCAAATTTAGACATCGTGTTACCTGTCGTTGATTGAAACTCAAGCATGCCCACTCAGGGGCATGCCATTTAATATTTGACCAGCGCGGAGCCCCAAGTGAACCCGCCGCCAAAGGCCTCCATCAGCAAGATATGCCCGCGTTGTATGCGGCCATCCCGTACGGCCGTGTCCAGCGCGAGCGGAATCGAGGCGGCTGAGGTGTTGCCGTGACGGTCTACTGTCACCACCACTTTTTCCATAGGCATGTCCAGCTTTTTGGCTGTGGCTTGCAGAATGCGAATATTGGCCTGATGCGGCACCAACCAGTCAATATCTGACTTTTGCATATGATTGGCTTCTAGCGTCTCATCCACGATCTGATCCAGCGTGTTAACGGCCATTTTAAATACGGCATTGCCTTCCATGACCACCGTATCCGGACCGTCGGTGATGCGAGGCACATGCAAATAGGTTTCGTAGTGGCCGTCGGCATGGATATGTGTGGAAAGAATGCCGGGCGCTTCACTGGCCTGCAAGATTACAGCCCCTGCGCCATCCCCCCACAGGATGCAGTTGCTGCGATCGCTGTAGTCGGTAATGCGGGTAAAGGTGTCAGCACCAATCACTAGCACATTACGATACTGGCCGCTCTTGATAAACTGATGCGCAGTTGTTAGCGCGTAGACAAAACCGCTACACACAGCCTGCACATCGAATGCGGGGCAGCCGCTGATACCCAGCTTACGCTGCACCATGGTGGCTACACTCGGAAAAATCTTGTCTGGCGTGGTCGTTGCCACGATGATCAGGTCAATCTCCTGCGCCTGAATGCCAGCAGCCGCAATCGCATTTTGTGCGGCATGGGTCGCAAGATCGCTGGTGCGCTCATCAGTGACACGATGGCGTTGTTTGATCCCGGTTCTGGCAAAGATCCATTCATCGGTGGTATCCACCATCTTTTCCAGATCGGCATTACTTAAAATTGTGGGTGGCAGATAGCTGCCAGTGCCTGCGATTCGTGCGTTAATCATCGTTGAGATTATGCCTCAATTGGGTCAAATTAGCTAACTGAACTCGGTTCAGACAGGTTCAGAGCCGGTCAGATGCTCGATTTCCAGCTGTGACTGAATGCGCTTCAGCACACCGCTTTGCGCCTCTTCCATGGCGACATGGATGGCATGGTAAAAGCCAACGCTGTCTGCACCACCATGGCTTTTCACAACGATACCGCGCAACCCCAAAAAGCTCGCGCCGTTGTAGCGACGTGGGTCCAAACGCTTTTTAAAAGCCTTCAACACCGGGAAAGCACCCAATGCCATCAACTTTGTGAGCCAGTTGCGCTTGAATTCTTGGGTCAGAAACTTGCCCATCATGTGCGCCAGACCTTCAGTCGTTTTCAGTGAGACGTTCCCCACAAACCCGTCACAGACCACGACATCGGTTGTGCCCTTAAAAATATCATCCCCCTCAACGTTGCCATAAAAGTTGAGATGGCTATTACGCAAGAGTTCAGCCGCCTGTTTCACGACTTCGTTGCCCTTGATATCTTCTGAACCGATATTCAGCAGCCCGACCGTTGGGTTAGGTTTGTTGTCGATACAGCTCACCACCATGGCGCCCATGATGGCGAACTGATAGAGATGCTCAGGCGTACAGTCCGCATTCGCCCCCAGATCCAGCATAAACGTACTGCCTTTTTCAGAGGGCAAGGTCGAGGCAATGGCTGGCCGATCAATGCCCGGTAAGGTTTTGAGTACAAAACGTGCAGTAGCCATCAACGCACCGGTATTCCCAGCACTCACGCAGGCCTGCGCCTCCCCCGTTTTAACCATATTAATGGCCACACGCATAGAGGAGTCTTTTTTGTTTTTCATCGCGCTCTGTGGAGACTCGTCCATCAGCACCACCTCACTGGCGTGATGCACGCGCAAACGTGGCCCCGGGCTGACATGCAGCGCTTTTAATTCCGCCTCAACGGCCTCTTGCAAACCCACCAGAATAATATTCAATTGGGGGTTCTCATTTAAAATACGCACAGCCGCCGGCACAGTCACATGCGGACCGTGATCTCCACCCATGGCATCAATTGCAATCACAACTTCTTGTGAGTGCTTGTGTTGACCAGTTGTCATGTTGTTTCCCAAAATTACACCCTCATCTCAGCCACACTATACAGCAGCATCCCATCAGGCATACGCAAGTGTCTGCTTGCGCCAGATACACAAACGCCGCGCATTTTAGTGCGCGGCGTGTTTTAAAGCGGTAGCTTTAAGGCTAAATTATTCGCCTTTGGCTGGCATCACTTTACGGCCACGGTAAAAACCGTTAGGGCTTACATGGTGACGCAAATGCACTTCACCTGTTGTTGGCTCGATAGCCAAAGGTGGGTTTGTCAAAAAGTCGTGTGAACGGTGCATGCCACGCTTGGAAGGTGTCTTTTTGTTTTGCTGAACTGCCATTTGAATACTCCAAAATCTAACCGCCGCACCTCAGAGCTGAAGTTAAATGGCAGTTGTAAATAAACTTAAATTGCTACTTAATCCGCAATTATAAAATATTCCAGAGACAACTGCAAATAAATCCTGCAAATATCGCTTTTCATTTACTTTTTTAGCTTTTCCACACCACAACCATGCTGCCAGCGATCACTTATCCAGCTTTAACTGCTTGAGGGCAGCAAACGGATTAGGCTTCTCTCCGGCCGATTGCTGCAAACTCACACACGACTCTTCATGCATCACCGCAATCGGCAAAGCCATCAGCAACTCGTCTTCAACCAGGGATTCTATCGTTGTTTCAGCCTCTTCCTCCAGCCAATCTACCTGCTCATCTTCAAGCAACGCCTCTGGCGGTTCATCACACAAGGCAAACTCAAATTCCAAATCAAGCACCTGCGGCAACGGCGCAAAACAACGCTGACAGACCAGCGGCAATTCGGCCTGCACCCCTAAGGACAACATAGGCAAGGCGGTCTCGCTAAAAAAACGCGGCGGCAAACCCTGTAACTGATAACGCACACGCAACGCATTCAACGCCGCCACATCGGTAACACCCAATGCCTGCAAGGCTTCTTGCAAACGCGGCAAAGCGGACAATCCCAACTCACCTTCAGTACTTTTTTGCTGTCGGGCCAGCTCTTGAAATCGCGCCATAACCAAAGAAAACTCTAAATATAAACAAGCATGACACTATAGCAAATTCGACCTATTTTGACGACCAGCCACCCGGCTAACCGGGGCAAAAATGACGTTCTACTTTTTAAGACCCGGGTTTGTTGTTATAATGACGTCGCATCACGCGGCGCTCTTTATCAGGGGCGCACTCATGGTGCCGGTTTGCATAATCGGCCATCCGCCCAGGCGGTCTTGCTAATGCAAAACCACAACCAAACCAACTCAAAGCGCTTTAAATACAAGCAGTTGCTAACTAAATAAACGATTGAGTTGCTACAAGACTCTGTCCTTTTTTCTTGCTTTAAGGGTAATGTGTGTTTAAGAAAATTTTAGTCGCGAATCGCGGTGAAATTGCGGTACGCATTGTGCGCGCCTGCTCGGAAATGGGCATCAAATCGGTGGCCATTTACGCTGATGCTGACCGCCATGCCTTGCATGTCAAAAAAGCTGATGAAGCTTATAACATCGGTGCTGATCCAGTAGCCGGCTACCTCAATGCACACAACATTGTGAACATTGCTGTAGCGGCCGGCTGTGACGCGTTGCATCCTGGCTATGGCTTCCTGTCCGAAAATCCGGAACTGGCGGAAGTGTGCGCACGTCGCGGCATTAAATTCATTGGTCCGGATGCAGACGTCATTCGCCAGATGGGTGACAAAATCCAGGCCCGCAATGCCATGATCGCAGCAGGCATCCCTTGTGTGCCTGGCAGTGATGGCAACCTAGAGTCGGTAGAGGCCGCCATTGCGCTGGCCGCTAAAATTGGTTACCCGGTCATGCTTAAAGCCACCAACGGTGGTGGTGGTCGTGGTATTCGCCGCTGCGATAGCGAAAAAGAATTGCTCAGCAACTACGACCGCGTCATTTCCGAGGCCAGCAAGGCATTCGGTAAGCCGGAAGTGTTTCTGGAAAAATGCGTGGTGCATCCTCGCCACATCGAGGTGCAGGTACTCGCAGATGCGCATGGCAACGTGATTCACCTGTTTGAGCGTGATTGCTCTATCCAGCGTCGTAATCAAAAATTGATTGAAATTGCCCCCTCACCGCAACTGACGCAAGCACAGCGTGAGTATATTGGTGGCTTGGGTGTCAAAGCGGCCAAGGCCGTTGGCTATGAAAACGCTGGCACGGTCGAGTTTTTGCTCGATTCAGATAACAATTTCTACTTTATGGAAATGAACACCCGTCTGCAGGTAGAGCATACGGTGACAGAAACCATTACCGGCGTTGATATTGTCCAGGAACAGATTCGTGTCGCTGCAGGCCTGCCTTTGCAGTATAAACAAAGCGAAATCGCTTTCCGTGGCTTTGCCATGGAATACCGTATCAACGCCGAAGACCCGCAAAAAGACTTTTTGCCCAGCTTTGGCAAGATCACGCGTTATTACGCGCCGGGCGGCCCAGGCGTACGCATGGACGCGGCGATTTACAGTGGCTATGTCATTCCACCTTACTATGACTCCATGTGCGCCAAGCTGACTGTATGGGCACTGGATTGGGAAAGTGTGATTGAACGCGGCCGTCGCGCGCTGAACGATATGATCGTCTATGGCGTGAAAACGACGATTCCGTATTACCAGCAGATCATGCAGCATCCTGATTTTAGGGCGGCAACGTTCAATACCAGCTTTGTGGAACAACATCCCGAGCTGACCCAGTATGACGTTGGCTTACCTAAAGAATTGATGGCTGCTGCGATTGCTGCCGCAATTGCTGCCCACGAAGGCATTTGATTAACCGTATTGCAGATATTTATTTAGATCGACAAGACTATGAGCAAAATACATGTCACCGAACTCGTTTTAAGAGATGGTCACCAATCCCTGATCGCGACGCGCATGCGTACCGAAGATATGCTGCCTATCGCCAGCAAGCTGGATGAGATTGGCTTCTGGTCGCTTGAGGCCTGGGGCGGTGCCACTTTTGACGCCTGCGTGCGCTTTCTGAAAGAAGATCCATGGGAGCGTCTGCGCGCCCTGCGCCAGGCCATTCCCAACACCCCCATCAATATGTTGTTGCGTGGTCAGAACTTGCTGGGCTATCGCCACTACTCTGACGACGTGGTGCATGCCTTCGTTAAACAAGCGGCCAATACCGGTGTAGACGTCTTCCGCATTTTTGATGCGATGAATGATATCCGCAACCTGAAAACAGCGATCGAAGCGGTCAAATCCGTGAAAAAGCACGCGATTGGTACGCTGTCATTCACCACCAGTCCGGTGCATGACGTAGCCTACTTCGTCAACATGGCCAAAGAACTCGAAGCGCTGGGTTGTGACAGCATCGGCGTTAAAGACATGGCCGGCCTGCTGACCCCCACCATGGCGGGCGAGCTGGTCAAAGCGCTGAAGGCGGCGGTCAATGTGCCTATCCACATGCACAGCCACGCCACCTCCGGCCTGGCCAGCATGGTTATGCTGAAAAGCGTTGAGAACGGCGTAGACATTATTGATACCTGCAACTCCTCCTTCTCCGAAGGCGCGAGCCACCCGACAACCGAAAGCTTGGTTGCTGCGCTGAAAGGCACAGAATACGACACTGGTCTGGACCTGGGTAAACTGCAGGAAATCACAGCCTACTTCAAAGAGGTTCGCAAAAAATACTGGCAGTTCGAAAGTGAATTTACCGGCGTGGATACCCGCGTACTGGTGAATCAGGTGCCAGGCGGCATGATTTCCAACCTGTCTAACCAGCTCAAGGAGCAAGGTGCGCTGAACCGCATGGATGAAGTGTTGGCTGAGATCCCACGTGTACGTGAAGACCTCGGCTTCCCTCCACTGGTGACGCCAACCTCACAAATCGTGGGTACACAGGCCGTGTTGAACGTGTTGACAGGTGGTCGTTACAAGTCCATCACCAATGAAGTGAAAAACTATCTACTGGGCCAGTACGGCAAAGCACCGGCCGCGGTGAACGCCGATGTGCGTAAGCAAGCGGTGGGCGATGCTGAAGTGATTACCTGCCGCCCGGCCGATTTACTGCAACCAGAAATGGCGAAACTGCAATCTGAAGCTGAGCGTTTTGCTAACAACGAGCAAGATGTATTGACCTACGCCATGTTCCCGGACATCGGCCAGACCTTCTTGCAAGAGCGTAACGCAGGTTCATTGAAGCCTGAAACGCTGCTGAGCAAAGAGGCCGTGACGCAGCAAACTGCGGCTGCACGTTACGCACCGAATGAATTCAACATCACCCTGCATGGCGAGACCTACCACATCAAGTTGACGGGCAGCGGCCATGCCGGTGAAGAGCGCAAGCCTTACTACGTCAAAGTGGATGGCATCTCTGAAGAAGTGTTTGTTGAGACCCTGAGCGAAATGGAAGTCAGTGGCGGTGGCTCGAGCGGCGGCAAGAAAAAAGCCGCGGCCGTGACAGCAAGTGGGCGTCCACGCCCTAGCCATCCGGGTTGCGTCACAACCGCCATGCCAGGCACGATTGTGACTGTCAAAGTCAATGTCGGAGACAAGGTCAGTGCGGGCGATGGCGTTCTGGTGATTGAAGCCATGAAAATGGAGAACGAGATCCAGGCAAGCAAATCGGGGACCGTGGTTGCAATACACGTTGCCAAAGGAGATAGCGTCACCCCAGACGAAACCCTGATTGAAATTCAACCTGAATAAATCAACAGACTAAAATCCCTGAAGCGATTCAGGGATTTTTGCTTTTAACCATGCACAAAACGCTCATACTCGCTTCCTCATCACGCTACCGACGCGAAGTGCTGCAGAAACTGCACCAGCCGTTTACCTGCATCTCACCGGATATTGATGAAACCCCATTGCCAAACGAATGCCCAGAGCAGACCTGCTTGAGACTGGCTGAAGCTAAAGCCCGTAAAGTGGCAGAGACGCAGTCTGACGCGCTGATCATCGGCTGCGATCAAGTGGCCACGGTAGACGGCGCACAGATAGGCAAACCAGGGGGGCACGACAATGCCGTCAAACAGCTGACGCAATTAAGTGGTCGCGAAGTCATTTTTCATAGCGCCATCTGCCTCTATGACAGCGCAGCTAGCCAGATGCAATCCACCATTGTGCCTTATCATGTCAAATTCAAAACACTGACAGCGGTTCAAATCGAGACCTATTTACGGCTGGAGCAACCCTACGATTGCGCGGGTAGCGCCAAGTCTGAAGGCATGGGCATCGCACTGCTCGAATATATGCGCGGCGACGACCCCAATGCTCTCATAGGCTTGCCAGTGATTGCTTTGGTGAATATGTTGGCGCAGGCCGGTATCGATGTATTGTCTCTGCCGCGCGAGACGGCAAGCCCTGTGTAACTTTTTGACCGGCAGTTGCGTTAAGTCAGTCTCAAGCGCTCGCGCTTTATCACATCACGAGAGGATTACCATGCGACTCAGCACCCTGCTGTTCTTTTCTATGGGCACATTATCTTTCACCCACTTGGCCATGGCCCAGGCAGAGAACAGCGTCACCAGC
>CAYTIV010000075.1:0-9325 GCA_964437895.1 uncultured Methylotenera sp. | reverse complement strand
CATCTAACCTCCCACCAACTTATTTGAGTCAGCTTGGGAAACAATTCGCGCATTTTTCACACCCTAAACCCAATTAACCTAAATAGCCATCACCCAGGTTGATGAATCAGTCGTCTATCAGCGAGCCCAGCATTATCTGTTTGACTTAAAGCCACATGAAACCCACGTTTTACCAAAACAGAGTACTTTATGTTCTGATTACCGTTCTGATTTCGGTACAAATCGGCGCTTTTATTATTCAGGTAATCAATCATAGACGTATTTCAGAGCAGACGCTGAGGCATGAACTGAACGTTGGCCATCGTGTAGTCCAACAAATTTTGTCTTATCGGAATTTACAACTACTGCAGGTTGCTACATTGTTAGCTAAAGATTATGGTTTTTTGGAGGCATTCTCGACTGCAGATCAGGATCAAGAAACGATAGAGTCTGTGCTAGAGAATCACCGTAGCAGAGCGGGTGCCGGCTTGATATTGCTCTCTAGTCTGGATCATAAATTGATCGCAAAAAGTCCTGGAGATTTGCTGTTACCTGTTGGTAGAGATCTGACTGAATTATTGTGCGTTCCAAAAGATGTTCAAGCATTACAGTTTTCATCACTAGAATTGCAACATACGTCAAAAAACCATTGGCGACTCTTTCACATTACACACTCCAAATTAAGCGCTCCGACACATATAGCTAACTTAACGGTTGGTTATGAAGTCGATCATGTATTTTTGCAACATTTGCGAGAGATGACTAATCTTGAATTAATGGTCACCTCAAAAGTCCATAACCAATGGGTGCTGAATGCCAGCACAGTACCTGATGTCAGCCTTAAAGAGTTGATCTCCGTCATTGAAGCCAGTCCTAAACAAGCGTTTAAAAAAATCCAGCAAGGTGATGCAGAGCTATTGATACTTCCAACAAAGATATTTAGCACGAAAAACCAGACGACCTATTTAGTGATCGCAAAACCCACTGCACCAAGTTTGGCGCCATTTAAAAATATTGAGTGCGTACTTTATTATTTACTGGCAGTGAGTATCTTTGTGTCGGTGGCGACGATTTATTATGTTACGAAACGCTGTGGGGAGCCTCTTAGCAGGGAAGTCCATACCGATAATCGTACGGGTATCGGGAACAGAAGGCTGGTTGTGTTAATGATGGATCGTGCAATTAGTCATTTTAAAACCAGCAAGACGCCATTTCTTTTAATGATGCTCGACTTGAATAAATTCAAGGAAATTAATGATCAGTATGGCCATGATGCTGGCGATTTGGTTTTGCAGCAGGTCGCCAGCAGAATTAAACACGCTGTTAGAGCAAGCGATACCGTAGCTAGGTTAGGTGGTGACGAATATGCCATCGTTCTCGAAAATTGTACTCAAGAGGATGCAATAAAAATTGTGGATGCGATTAGCGATGCAATTAAGCAACCGATTACCCATCGATCGATCCAGTTATCTGTTAACGCTAGTATTGGGGTGACTGATGCTCATCAAGGAGACAGTATCGATACCATGATAAAACGTGCCGATGAGGCCATGTACGAAGCTAAGACAGCTTACATTGATTATTCGATAAAGTCTTTAAGTGGGTCGCCATACATTACCTAGACTTCCGCTAAATCAATTTCTTGAGCTACAATCTGCTTCACTTCATATTCGACAGTGGGGGGGCTCTACGTGCTTTACTGCAACCAACTTTTATAGTTGCATGACTTATGCTTTTTTGTCTGTTGCATGCTGGATGTGATAAATCTCAAAAAGAGTTATCCAAAGCGTCTTGAATTTCCAGTCTTGCTTAAGCCACGGGTTGCTGATGTTCATTCTGGCTCTTCTTTGTCCACTTTCCTATGCACGAAATATCTGGCATGGAATGGTAGCCTTGAACGCAGTTATTTTATCCGGGCATTCAATGGGTTTTAACGCCCCTTGCGACTGCGATGCTTCTTTATGTTCCGATTAACGCTGATGACGGCCCGTACCCGTCAGTCGCACGACTTTGGCATGGTTGTTGTTGGTGGCATACTCGTTTTCAGCTTCATAGCTACTATCGTTTAAACGGTATTTGCTGACGGTTGATTTTAATCGTTCAGCTTGCGTGACCAAGGACATGGCTGCGGCTGCGGCTTCTTCAACCAATGCGGCATTCTGTTGCGTTACCTCATCCATTTGCGAAACTGCCTGATTAATTTGATTAATCCCGCTGCTTTGCTCAACCGTGGCCAGTGTAATTTCGCCTATCAGCTGTGAGAATCTGTCGATGACGGTGACAATCTGCTCCATGGTGCCGCTAGCATGCTCTACATACTGTGAGCCATTTGAAACTTTTTCGCTGGAGTCATTAATCAGCAGTTTGATTTCCTTGGCTGCGCTCGCCGAGCGTTGCGCAAGGTTACGCACCTCGCTGGCTACGACGGCAAATCCTCTGCCTTGTTCGCCAGCACGTGCAGCTTCTACCGCGGCATTGAGGGCCAGAATGTTGGTTTGGAAGGCGATGCCATCAATCACCGAGATGATTTCTTCAATACGTGACGAGCTTTGTGTAATCTCTGCCATGGTAGAAACCACCTTGCCAAAAACCTCACCGCCCTTGCTGGCGATGTCTGTCGCTTCTTCTGTCATGCTGTGCGCCAATTTGGCGTTATCCGCATTGCTTCTGACATTGGCCGCAATCTGTTCCATACTTGAAGCGGTTTCCTCAAGCGAGCTGGCTTGCTCTTCGGTACGTTGAGACAAATCATTATTGCCGAGGGAGATTTCGGAGGCTGCAGAGTTAATCGTTTCCCCAGCGATTTGTATCGTGGTCAAGATGTCGCACATGGCGTCCACAATCTCATTCACGCCCTCGCAAAGCTGCTTGATTTCGCCTTGCTTGTTGTTGGTGGAAATTCTTTGTGTGAGATCATGCGCCTTGGTGGCCGCGACCACATCGGCTGTTTCGTGCACCGCCTGTTTCATGGCCAGGGCTTCAGCCACTTTTCGGGTGATGTCGGTGGCGTATTTTACGACTTTAAACGGCTGACCCTCTGCATTTAGAATCGGGTTGTAGCTGGCTTGTAGCCACACTTCTTGCCCATTTTTGCCTAAACGTCTGTATTGGCCTTCGTCAGGCTCACCGCGACCTAATTTGTCCCAGAAGTTTTTATACGCCTGACTGCCTTTTTCATCAGGCGCCACAAACATTTGATGGTGTTGGCCGATGATTTCTGACCGGCTGTAGCCGGTGACTGCCGCAAAATTATCATTCACTGCGATGATGTTTCCGCTGAGGTCAAACTCAATGACGCCCATCACTTTACTGATGGCCTGGATTTGCCCGGAGAAATCCGCATTTCTGAGTTTTTCATCAGTAATGTCGGTGGCATATTTCACAATTTTGAACGGCTTACCATCCGCATTAAAAATCGGGTTGTAGCTGGCCTGCAACCAGATTTCTTTGCCATCTTTTCCTATCCGCTTGTATTGGCCTTCGTCAGGCTGGCCACTGCCGAGTTTGTTCCAGAACTGCTGGTAGGCGGCACTACTCTGAAAGCGGGCTTCGACAAACATGCGATGGTGTTGGCCGATGATTTCTGACGGGCGATAGCCGGTGACTGCTGCAAAGTTATCATTCACGGCAATAATTTTTCCGGTGAGGTCAAACTCAATCACGCCCATCACTTTACTGATGGCCTGGATTTGTCCGGAAAAATCCGCATTTCTAAGTTTTTCTGCAGTAATGTCGGTGGCGTATTTCACGACTTTGAGGGGTCTGCCCTCCGGATCAAAAATCGGGTTGTAGCTCGCTTGTAGCCAGATTTCTTTGCCATCTTTTCCAATCCGCTTGTATTGGCCCTCATCAGGCTGGCCACTGCCTAATTTGTTCCAGAACTGCTGGTAGGCCGCGCTGTTTTGAACACCCAGTTCAACAAACATGCGATGGTGTTGGCCGATGATTTCAGCTTTGCTGTAGCCGGTGACGGCTGCAAAGTTATCATTGACCGCAATGATGTTTCCGCTGAGATCGAACTCAATCACGCCCATGACTTTGCTAATCGCGTGCATCTGCCCAGAAAAGTCCGCATAGCGTAATTTGTCAGCCGTGATATCAGTGGCGTATTTAATGACTTTATACGGTTTACCTGCGGCATCAAAGATCGGGTTGTAACTCGCTTGCAGCCAAATTTCTTTGCCGTTTTTGCCTATACGTTTATATTGCCCTTCGTCTGCTTGGCCTTGCCCTAACTTATCCCAGAACTGCTTATAGGCATCGCTCTTCTGATCGCTTTGCTGGACGAACATGCGATGATGTTGGCCGATGATTTCCTGCTTGCTGTAGCCGGTGGCTGCTGCAAAGTTATCATTGACATCAAGAATATTGCCATTCAGGTCAAACTGAATCACCCCCATGACTTTATTAATCGCCACAATTTGCCCGAACAGATCATTGTCGGGTGGCGGGGGCGCAGAGAAAAATGCACGCTTTAATGTCTGTAAAAATGATAAATGCATGTCACTCTCCGGAGGGTCGACTCACGATTCCAACGTCTATCACTTGCGGCTGCGCACGGCATGATGAGCAACTTTATTTGATAGTGCTTACACGTGATTATATGAATTTGAGGTAGGTCGCCAAGTGGCGTTTGTCTGGTATTGCATACGGTGTTTTCCTGACAAAAATGCGCCTGGTGTTCTGCTATCGTTTCGTGACAGAATGTGGCTGATAATTTGGGGGTGTTGGTGGCTTGATAGGGCGCTGCAGCAGGCGATTTTCTACAGGGCCTGCGAAATCAGTTTCCCCCACACGCGTTGCATGTATTGTTGATTCAATTGATTGCATACAAAAGTCATTGCACAAGCTTCCCGGTTTTTATTCACCTGTTCTTGAATACGCGTTGCTGGCAGGGACGCTAGAATAAAATGTCGTCTTGATCGCTCGTTGTTGCAGGGCATACGTTAGCTAAAGGGCTGTGTCACCCGTGAACATCATATTTCGTTGCATGCTCTGGATATCTGCCAGTCTGTGCATGACGCATGTGCAGGCTGATGAGGCGTTGCCATCTTCTGTCTTAAGCCTGAGTGGTTATGCCGAAGCGTATGTGGTGCGTGACTTCAATGACCCACAACAACACCGGCGTCCATTTTTTACCTACAGCCATGACCGGGCCAATGTGCCCAGTATCAATCTGGCCTTGCTTAAAGCCAGCCTGAATACACCGCGCTTGCGCGGCAACTTGGCCGTGGCATCTGGCACCTATATGCGGGCGAATTATGCCGCTGAGCCTGAGGGGTTACAAAATCTGTTTGAGGCCAATATCGGCGTCAGACTCTCGTCCACGCAAGATTGGTGGCTGGATGCCGGTGTGATGCCGTCTCATCTCGGGTTTGAGAGTGCCATCGGTGCCGATAACTGGACCATGACGCGCAGTTTGATGGCAGAAAACTCGCCTTACTTTGAAACGGGTGCCAAGTTGACCTACACCACGCCCGATGGGCAATGGGCGGCCAGTGCTTTGTTACTGAATGGCTGGCAGCGCATCCGGCAGGCAGAAGGCAACACCACGCCCTCCATCGGTCATCAGCTCATCTACAAGCCCAACCCGCGCATTTTGCTCAACAGTAGCTCATTTATTGGCAATGACAAGCCAGACCGCGCGCGACAGATGCGGTATTTTCATGACTTTTATGCGCAGTTTCAGTTGGATGATCATTGGCAACTGACCACGGCACTCGATATCGGTGCACAAGCGCATGCGCCTGGCGCCGGGGCTGGGCATGATGTCTGGTGGACGTCTGCCGTGATTGCCCGTTATCGTTACTCTGAACAATGGAGCGTGGCAGCGCGCTGGGAGTATTTTGACGACAGGCAGGGTGTGATCATTGCCACGGAGACGCCACATGGGTTTAGAACCATGGGCTACTCCATCAATGCGGACTATACCTATTCGCCTCATGTCATGCTGCGGGCTGAAGTGCGTCAACTGGATAGTCGCGATGCTCTGTTTGATGTCGATGGTGAGCGGCTGCGCGCCAGTAACCTCATGGCGGCCACCGCACTCATTGTACGTTTTTAGCCTTGTGGCCTTTAGCCTGGCGAGCCCCAAAAAAACACCTGCCGAGGCAGGTGTTTGCTTATGCGGCGCTAGCTTATGCGACGGTTGCTTATGCGACGGTTGGTCTGTGATATCTGGCCAGCCAGTGCGCGTAGGGCGCAGGCAGCACCCAAGCTGCATCGTCTTTAGCCAGTGCTTGTGCCGCCTGATAGGGCCAATGCGGATTCTCGAGGTGGGCGCGGCCTATCATGACCAGGTCGAGTTTTTCGCTGCGCACCGCTTGGTCTGCCAGTTGCGGATGCCCAAAGCCCCAGGCGGAGGAGACTGGCAGCTGCGTTTCGTTTCGCACCCGTTGTGCCACATCGGCCAGAAAGGCTGGGCCCCAGGGGATATTGGTGTCGGGGATGGTGAACCCTACACTGACGCTCAGCATATCCAAGCCACGTGCACGCCAGTCGTTGACTAGTTGTATAGCCGTTTGCAGGGTTTCTTCATCCTGACCATCATACTCAATGACCCCAAAGCGCGCGGTCAGTGGCAAATGTTCGGGCCAGATCGCGCGAATCGCCTCTAGGGTTTCTAGGGTGAAGCGCGCGCGGTTTTCGGCGCTCCCACCGTATTGATCTGTGCGCTGGTTGCTATGGGCAGAGGTGAAACTTTGCCCCAGATAGCCGTGTGCATTATGAATTTCCAGCCATTCAAACCCGGCGTCCAGCGCCCGTTGTGCGGCGGCGACAAAGTCTTGTTGTACACGCTGAATATCCGCCATAGACATTGCGCGTGGCACGCGTGGCAGATGGGCGCCAAAGGCGATGGCTGAAGGCGCGATGGTTTGCCAGCCGCGTGGATCGTCTGTTGCCAGATGGTCATCGCCTTCCCAGGGCTTGTTGGCACTGGCCTTGCGTCCGGCATGCGCGATCTGTATGCCCGGCACGGCACCGGCCGCCTTGATGGCGCGCGCAATGCGTGCCAGTTGTTCTGCCTGTGCGTCATTCCACAAGCCCAAGCAGCCGGGCGTGATACGGCCTTCGGGCGCCACGGCCGTCGCCTCTACAATAACCAAGCCACTGCCGCCGCGGGCGAGGGTGGTGTAGTGCGCCAAGTGCCAGTCATTGGCCACACCATCCTCTGCCATGTACTGACACATGGGAGGGACGGCAATCCGGTTACGTAGCGTGACATCCTTGAGCTTAAAGCTTGAAAATAAATCGGCCATGATCATCCTTAGGTTAAACGGGTGAGAGTCATAGAATGTTTTTAAATTCTATTGTTCGAATATAATCGAACAATAGAATAATATCAAGGGCTATGTTAAATTTCAAACATGCGACAAATCAAACATCCCAGCATGGAGCAGGTTGAACTGACCGATCTCATGTACGCCTTATCCGATCCTACGCGTTTGGAAATCGTGGCGCGTCTGGCCGCGGCAGGTCGGCAGATGACGTGTGGTGAGTTTGACCTCAATCGCCCTAAATCCAGCATGTCTCACCATTTTAAAATTCTGCGCGCGGCCGGCGTGGTTGAAACGCTGATTGAAGGCACAGAGCACATGAACGCGCTCAGGTTAGAGGCCTTAGAGCAGAAGTTTCCCGGCGTGTTGCAGTCGGTATTGCGCGCACTGCGCCCCGCCTCAGAGACTTAAGTCAAAACGCTTTGCCATAAAAAAGCTGCCGGCGTGATGCGGGCAGCTGGCAGGGCGTGACGGGGCTTATGTGCCTGTCATCAATAGTAACGGCGCCTCACTCTCACGCGGTGCTGGCTTGGCCGAGCGCACAACGCTAGGGCGAGACATGGCTGATTGTTCCAGTTTGAAATGTTGGATAGAGGTGCTGAGATGATGCGCCTGGTCCAGCAATGACTCCGCAGCGGCAGCTGCTTCTTCAACCAGTGCCGCATTCTGCTGAGTCGCCTCGTCTATGGTGGTGACGGCCTTATTCACCTGCGCGATGCCTTTGCTTTGCTCCAGCGAGGCGGAGGTAATTTCACTGATGATGTCTGAGACTTTTTTCACGGCATTGACCACTTCATCCATGGTTTTACCGGCATTGCCCACCAGCTGAACGCCCTCATAAGTTTTGCTTACCGAGGCGGTAATGAGCTCCTTGATCTCTTTGGCCGCAATCGATGAGCGTTGCGCTAAACCGCCGACTTCGTTGGCGACTACGGCAAATCCGCGCCCTTGTTCGCCGGCGCGGGCGGCCTCTACGGCTGCATTCAAGGCCAGAATATTGGTCTGGAAGGCAATGCCATCAATGACAGAGATGATGTCCTCAATTTTTTGCGCACTGTCATTCATTTCGGTCATGGTGGCGATAACTTGCCGCACCACCTCGCCGCCATCTTCGGCAACGCCAGACGCTGTCAGTGCCAGCTGATTGGCCTGTTGTGCATTTTCGGCATTCTGGTTCACAATCGAAGCCAGCTCATCCATGCTGGCTGCGGTTTCTTCCAGGCTGGCGGCCTGCTCCTCGGTACGCTGTGACAGCTGGTTGTTACCCGCCGAGATTTCCGTCGCCGCGGTATCAATGGCCAGCACCGCTTCGCTCACGACTTTGATCGGGTCTACGATCAGGTCCAGCGTATCATTCACGCCTTCGATCACCTTACGGAAATCGCCTGCATGGCGGTCTACATCGGCACGCACCATGATACGGCCCTGCTGCGCCGCTCCTGCCAGCAGCGCGGAGTCTTCAAGCAGGTGATTCACAGCCAAAATACAGGTGTTCAAATTGTGCTTGATGGCATTAAAGTCACCGTGATACTGCTCGGTAATCGTTTCAGGAATATCGCCACTGGCAATGCGCTCGACATAGCTGGCAGCGACGTTGAGCGGGCCAATCACCGAATCGAGCGTCGCATTCACGCCCTCCACAATTTTGCGGAAATCGCCCTGATGCTGGCTGGTGTCGGCACGGGTGGATAGTTGCCCCCGTACGGCCGCCGCCGAGAGCATATTGGCATCGGTAATCAAGGTGTTGATGGCTTGTATACACTGGTTGAGATTGTTCTTGATGGTGTTGAAGTCACCCTGGTAAGGCGTGGTGATTTTGGCTGGGATTCTGCCTTTTGAAATATGGTCCACATACTCTGCCGCCACGTTCAGTGGCAGGATCACGGCATCCAGTGTGGCGTTGACGCCTTCCACAATCTTGCGGAAATCGCCTTCATGGTTGCTGGCATCCGCGCGTGTGGAGAGTCGGCCGGCCACTGCCGCCTCTGACAGCATATTGGCATCCGCAATCAGTGCGTTAATCGCATCAATACAATGGTTGAGGTTGTCCTTAATGGTGTTGAAATCGC
>CAYTIV010000074.1:0-9327 GCA_964437895.1 uncultured Methylotenera sp. | reverse complement strand
CGGCCAGCCATCAGACATGAACTTGATCTCGCGACGACCGGCATTAATCATGGGTTCGATGGTGAAAATCATGCCAGGCTTAAGCGTGATGCCTGCGCCCGGTTTGCCATAATGCAGTACCTGTGGCTCACAATGAAATTTTTTGCCGATGCCATGACCACAAAACTCACGCACCACACTGTAGCCATTTTTCTCCGCAAACGATTGAATCGCATAGCCGATGTCGCCCAATGTATTGCCTGGCTTCACTTTTTCTATGCCGCGCCACATCGCCTGATAGGTCAGATCACACAGTCGTTTGGCTTGTGGGCTGACACTGCCCACCATAAACATGCGCGAGGTGTCGCCGTGATAGCCGTCCTTGATGACCGTGATATCGATGTTGACGATATCGCCGTTCTTGAGCTCTTTTTCACTGGGCACGCCATGACAAATTTGCTGGTTAATCGAGGTGCAAATGGATTTAGGATAAGGCGTATGGCCATCAGGCGCATAGTTCAGCGGCGCCGGGATGGCTTGCTGGACATCCACGATGTAGTCGTGGCAAAGCTGGTCCAGGCGATTGGTGGTCACGCCGGCGACGACAAAGGGCGTGATGTAATCCAGCACTTCCGAGGCCAGACGGCCGGCAATGCGCATTTTTTCAACTTCTTCAGGGGTGTGCAGAATAATGGCCATAAGCATTGGATGACACGGTGGAACGGTTTGTTCAACCCCGGGTCTGATAAATACAGTATCTAAAATCTCATTCTAACATAGCCATTTCTCTGTCAGGCCTAAAGAAATAGCGCATGCGGCCGTAAAACAGATATGCCGTAAAAATAAATAGGCGCACCTTCGTGTGGCTGATTGCGGCATGGCGCCGAGGCAATGTGTTTTATACTCGGGCGCATGAATGAAGCTGGAGTAAACACATGGTGACACTCACCGAAGCAAGAGCCCATCAGACAGTCAGAGATTGGGTGGCGTTTTTTAGACAGGCAGAAATTCCTGTGCTGAGACAAACAGCTAACGAAATCGAGGCATTACGCGAGCATGCCGAAGAGGCTGGTGCGCGTGATATTACCCGCGTGGTCATCAATGACCCGCTGATGATGTTTAAAGTGTTGACCTATGCCAACAACCATCGTAGCCGCTATCAGTTGCATGATCTGGTCAAGGTGGAGCAAGCCATCATCATGATGGGCAACAGCACGTTCTTTGAGCAGATTTCTACTGTTCCTCATGTGGAAGATGTGCTGCAAGAACATATGTCGGCCTTGATCGACTTGATTAAACTCATGATACGGTCGCACCGAGCTGGCTATTTTGCTGCCGAGTTTGCGGCGACGCTGATGGATCTGCACGCTGAGGAGGTCAGGGTCGCGGCTGCACTACACGACTTTGCCGAGATGCTGATGTGGTGTTTCCACCCGGATGCCATGAGTGAGATTGTTCGACGTCAAGAAGCTGACAAGACCTTGCGCAGCCGGGCGGTACAACAGGAGGTACTCGGGTTTCGCATTCTGGACTTGCAGGCTGAACTGGTCAAAGTCTTTAACCTGCCTTCTTTGCTCTCCGACCTGATGGATGAGCAGCAGGCTCATCTACCCCGCGTGCGCAATGTGCAGCTGGCGGTTAATCTGGCCCGCCATTCTGCGGATGGTTGGGATAATGCCGCACTGCCGGATGATTACAAAGACATTGCGCAATTGCTGCATGTTGATGTGGACCGGGTCAAACACCTGGTTGGGGCTAGGCACTAAGCCCTCGCGCGCAGTCCGCCGGCACGCAACGCGAACACTATTCCTCTGGCATGCCTGCCGCATGCTGGGGTGCCAGCGCCTCTGTCAGGGCCTGATGCACCCGATCAATGACTTGCTCCCATGATTCTTCCGCCGCTTGTCTGAATAGCCGTAACCCCGGGTACCAGGGTGAGGTTTCCTGTGATTGCAACCAGCGAAAATGGGCTTGATGCGGGATCAGCAGCCATACGGGCTTACCAAGTGCCGCGGCCAGATGGGCGACGGCGGTATCGACTGAAATCAGAATATCCATTTGCATGATCAGGCCTGCAGTCGCCGTCAAGTCGGTGAGGGCGGGGTGGTGGCATTCCAGCATGGGAAAACGCTTGAGCATGATGTGATCTTCACGCCGGAACTCTTTTTGCAGGCTATGCCACTCCACTTCCATTTTGAGCAGCGGCGCCATCAGAAACAGCGGGATGCTGCGCACACTGTCATATTTGTTTTCGGCGGCGCCGCACCAGTTGAGGCCTATGCGTAAACGACGGCTGGGGCCGAGTAGTTGTTGCCAGGGTTCGCAATGTCGTGCATCCACAGTGAGATAGGGCAAGGTGGCTGGCACGCTATCCAGCTGTGTTTTGAATACGGCAGGCAAGCTCAGCATCGGACAATGCACGTCGTAATGGGGCAAAGGCTTGCCATCTTGGCTCACGACCAGCACGCCTGCATCATGCGCCCAGTAAGCGTTGAACAACTCAAACAAGGCTTCTGGCACCGCCAGCACCATGTGATTGGGTTTAAACGCTTTGATCAAAGGCAGGTAGCGGCAGAACTGCAAGGTGTCGCTCAGACTTTGCTCAGCCCAAATCAATATCGTTTTGCCGACCAATGAGCTGCTGTCTTGCCACAGGCTTTCTTGGCGCATAGGTTGGCTTTCAGGCAAACACTGGAATCGGGCCGCATACATCGCCCAGCCTGTTTCATACTCGCCGCGGGCCAGTTTGAGCATACTCAGGGTATAGCTGGCTTGCATATGGCCGGGTGAGTGTTGTAAAGCGGTTTCTAGGCAGCTGTAAGCCTCTTCCAGCTCACCATTCTCATACAAGGCGAGGCCCAAGTTGCAGTAAGCCGAGGCGTAGCCAGGGTTGAGTTGCAAGGCGAGTCTGAAGTCGGCAATCGCCTGCGGGTACTGTCCAAGCTGACAAAGCACCACCCCGCGATTGTTATAGGGCACCGGCAGGTTGGGCTGAAACTCAATGGCGGCATTAAAACTTTCCAGCGCCGCCTTGGGCTGGCCCTGAATTTGCAAAATCAGCGCGCGCTGGTGATGGGCCTCGGCAAACTCAGGCTGAATCCTGATGGCCTCATTCATGCAGTGCAGGGCTTCATCCGTGGCGTGCAGTTGCTGGCACAGAATGCCTAGCCGATACCTGAAATGTGCATGCTCAGGGTGGGCGATCACCGCCTGTCGCAATAGGTTGGCCGCGGGTTCAAGCTGCTGTGACTGCAACATCAGCTCTGCACACTCGCTAAATGCCTGAATCTGTTGTGGATCTAATTTACTCGCCGTACGCAGGCGCAAAATGGCTTCTTGGGTCCGGCCCAGATTTTTAAGGGCGCGGGCATCCAAGTAATAGAGCTGCGCCTGTTTGGCATCGAGGGCGATGGCCTGCTTGTAGCACTCGTGTGCCGCTTTGAACTGCTGTGTGCGCATGTGCAGATTAGCCAGCTGCACTCGCAGTTCCAGCAGGTCAGGGCGCACCGTGATGGCTTGCAGCAAATATTGCTCTGCTGCATGGAATTCCTGGTTTTGCAGCATGAGACCGGCCAGTTTTTGATAGGCGTCCCATTTCTGCGGATCGGCCGCAATCAGTTTCAGCAGTTTTGCAATGGCTTCATTATTCATGGGAGTGATTGCAAACCTAAAACGATTGCGTAAGACCTTAAAATGACAGATGGCGGATTAAGGTACAATAAGCGGCTGTCAGCGTCAACGACCTGAACGCATATCACCGAGTCAAAAAGAGGAACACATGCTGATTAAACTGATTATGTACGGGCTAGTATTATGGCTGGCCATCTGGGGTTATCGTCAGTATCAACAGCCATCAACGCGCGTCAGCGTCGGCATGAAGGCCCCCGATTTCAAGCTGCCAGACGCTGAAGGGCAGATACGTCGTTTGTCAGACTGGTCGGGCAAATGGCTGGTACTCTATTTTTATCCCAAGGATGACACCCCAGGCTGCACCAAACAGGCCTGTCAGTTCAGAGATGATATCGGCCAGATTCATGCCCTGGGGGCTGAGGTGGTGGGGATCAGTGTAGATACGGTGTCCAGTCATGCCGAATTTGCACAAAAGCATCGCCTGGCGTTTCCCTTACTGGCTGACAGCCAGGGGTCAGTGGCCGAGGCTTATGGGGTGTTGTTTGATCTGCGCGTGTTGCAAGCAGCCAAGCGTGCGACCTTTATTATCGACCCCCAAGGCGTGGTGGCGCAAACCTACAGTCATGTGAATCCTGATGGCCATAGCCAGCTTCTGATTCAGGACCTGAAAAAACTATCCGCTTTTTAGAGACTTTAAATCCATGCAACAGGCACTCTCATTGATCGTGGCGCATGCCGATCACCGTGTCATTGGACACAATAACCAGCTTCCTTGGCATTTGCCTGAAGACCTCAAACGTTTCAAACAGTTGACCATGGGGCATCACATCATTATGGGTCGCAAAACCTATGAGTCACTGGGTCGGCTGTTACCCGGGCGAACAACGGTCATTGTGACGCGTGATGCCGAGTATGCCGTGGAGGGGGCCAAGGTGGTTCACTCTTTGCCTGAGGCGCTGGCCGCGTGTGCCGGCGATGACGAGCCATTTTTGATTGGGGGCGCTGAGATGTACGCGCAAGGCTTACCGTATGTGACCCGGCTCTACATCACGCGTGTGTATGCCCATGTCGGCGGGGATGCCTTCTTTCCTGAGATCGACATGCATGCGTGGGATATGTTAAGTGAAGAAGGTCACACCTCAGTCAACGGGCTGCACTATAGCGATATGGTGTATCAACGTCGCGTTTGATCTCTCACACTGTCCCGGATTAGCCTCCGGAATCCGTGAACAGCTGGTCAGACCAGATGTTCACGGCGTAAGCCTTAGGTCTTTTAAACTTAGTCTTCCTGTTTGACACAATCCACATAGTAGACGGCCTTGCCATCCACAATCTGTTTCACCAGGCCGTGGTTGTCGGTTTCAAAGCCTGGGAACTTCTCATTGAACTCACGTGCAAACTTGAGGTAATTGACAATCACTTTGTTGAAGCGCTCACCTGGAATCAGCAAGGGGATGCCTGGCGGGTAAGGGGTCAGCAATACTGCAGTGACACGGCCTTCTAGTTCATCAATGCCAACACGTTCAATCTTGCGGTGCGCCATTTTTGAGAAAGCGTCGGTCGGTTTCATGGCGGGGACCATGTCAGACAGATACATCTCGGTGGTCAGACGGGCGACATCATTGGCCTTGTACACCTCGTGAATCTGCGTACACAGTTCTTTGAGGCCAATACGCTCGTAGCGCGGATGCTTTTGTACAAACTCTGGCAAGACCTTCCACAGCGGCTGGTTCTTGTCGTAGTCGTCTTTGAACTGTTGTAATGCCGCCACCATGGTGTTCCAGCGGCCTTTGGTAATGCCGATGGTGAACATGATAAAGAACGAGTACAACCCGGTTTTTTCAACGATCACACCGTGTTCAGCCAGATATTTGGTGACAATCGCGGCTGGAATGCCAAAGGCATCAGAAAACTCGCCATCGACGTCCAAGCCGGGCGTAATAATGGTGGCCTTGATGGGGTCCAGCATATTAAAGCCTTCGGCCAGGTTGCCAAAGCCGTGCCAACGTTCGTTGGCTTTCAGCATCCAAGCGTCACGCTCTTCCAGACCGTCTTCGGAGAGGTCGGTTGGCCCCCAGACCTTGAACCACCAGTCGGTGCCCCATTCCTCGTCGACTTTGCGCATGGCGCGGCGGAAATCGAGGGCTTCTTTCAGTGACTCTTCTACCAGTGCCGTACCGCCTGGTGCTTCCATCATGGCTGCGGCAACGTCACAGCTGGCAATGATAGAGTATTGCGGGCTGGTAGAGGTGTGCATCAGGTACGCCTCGTTAAACAGGTCACGGTCCAGATGGTTGTCTTGCGCGTCTTGCACCAGAATCTGTGAGGCCTGGCTCAAACCGGCCAGCAGTTTGTGTGTGGACTGGGTAGAGAACACCATGGATTCCTTGCAACGGGGACGGTCTGCGCCGATGGCGTGGTAGTCGCCATAGAAGTCATGGAACGTCGCATGTGGCAGCCAGGCTTCATCAAAGTGCAGGGTGTCTATCTTGCCATCCAGCATTTCTTTGATCTCTTCCACGTTATATAACACGCCATCATAGGTGGACTGGGTAATAGTCAACACACGTGGTTTGGCATTCTTATCGCTGGCAAACGGGTTGCGCTCGATTTTCTTTTGAATGTTTTCCCAGGCGAACTCGCTCTTGGGAATCGGGCCGATAATGCCGAAATGGTTGCGGGTCGGCATCAGAAAAACTGGGATAGCGCCGGTCATGATGATGGAGTGCAATACCGATTTGTGGCAGTTACGGTCAACCACCACGATATCGCCCGGGGCCACGGTCGAGTTCCACACAATCTTGTTGGAGGTCGAGGTGCCGTTGGTGACGAAATAGAGGTGATCGCAATTATAAATACGCGCGGCATTGCGTTCTGAAGCGGCGACTGGGCCGGTATGGTCCAGTAATTGGCCTAACTCATCCACCGCGTTACAGACGTCGGCACGCAGCATGTTTTCACCAAAAAATTGGTGAAACATCTGGCCTACCGGTGATTTAAGGAAAGCCACGCCGCCAGAGTGTCCAGGGCAGTGCCAAGAGTACGAACCGTCCGCCGCATAATGGGTCAATGCTTTGAAGAATGGCGGTGGCAGGCTATCCAGATAAGCTTTGGCTTCGCGGATAATCAGGCGGGCCACAAACTCAGGGGTATCCTCGTTCATGTGAATAAACCCATGCAACTCGCGCAGCACATCGTTAGGGATGTGGCGGCTGGTGCGGGTCTCACCGTGCAGGAAAATCGGGATCTCTTCATTGCGGTAACGGATCTCGGCCACAAAATTGCGCAGCTGCTCGATGGCCTCGGGTTTTTCTTCGACGATTTCCTCGTCATCAATCGACAGAATAAACGCAGATGCGCGGCTTTGCTGTTGTGCAAAAGAGGTCAGATCACCATAACTGGTGACGCCCAGCACTTCAACGCCTTCATCCTCAATGGCTTTTGCCAGGACGCGGATGCCGAGACCGGATGAGTTTTCGGAGCGGAAGTCTTCGTCAATAATGACGACTGGAAATCTAAATTTCATTCAATGAATCCTTCACTTGTCACTGAAGCGTGTTGCTTAAAATGCAAAGGCACCGAGAAAGCGGGCTGCTTTGACTCTGTGCCTGTGTCCTGTAGATGTGGTAATAATCGTGGCGCGGATCAACTATATCTTGGGCAGGGTCACGCCCACTTGACCTTGGTATTTACCGCCACGGTCTTTGTAACTGGTTTCGCAGATCTCATCAGATTCGAAAAACAGCACTTGCGCACACCCTTCGCCGGCGTAGATTTTGGCCGGCAGCGGCGTGGTGTTACTGAATTCTAGCGTCACATAGCCTTCCCATTCAGGTTCGAACGGGGTGACGTTGACGATAATGCCGCAGCGTGCGTAGGTGGACTTACCCAGACATACAGTCAATACCGAGCGTGGGATACGGAAATATTCAACCGTGCGTGCCAGTGCAAACGAGTTGGGTGGAATCACGCAATAACCCTTGCCAGACACCTCTACAAACGACTGTGGGTCAAATTGCTTGGGATCCACGATGGTGCTATTGATGTTGGTGAAGACGCGAAACTCGTCAGCGCAGCGGATATCGTAGCCGTAGGAAGAAGTGCCGTAAGACACGATTTTTTCGCCATTAGTCTCGCGTACCAAGGTCGGCGAAAACGGCTCAATCATGCCATGTTGTTCAGCCATGCGGCGTATCCATTTGTCCGACTTAATGCTCATTGCGATATCCAGTCTTAGCCTGTTGATTTGCTTGTCTAAAAGAGAAAAAAGCGGAGTTTAAACTCCGCTTTTAGTGAGTGCAAATAATAACAACAAAAGCTGTCAATTTTGCAAATTATTTGTGAAATTTTCGCGATTTTGTGCAATCGCCTGCATTTCACGTGCTGCGCATTACTTGTCGCCGCCCAGTTCGATGCTGTAGCGCCAGAACTGATCTTCACCTTCAAAAATGACTTTGGATTCGATCGGGTCACGGCTACCAGCCGCGTACTGATGGACTGGACGCTTGTCTTCAGCCCAGGCTTTAACGACTGGATCAACCAGACGCCATTGCGCTTCGGCCTCTGAGATGTGCAGGTAGTTGGAATTGTCACCTTGCATCAGGTTGAGCAACAGGGCTTCGTAGGCATCTACGGAGTCATCGCTATCCCAACGGTTGGCGGCATCCAGCTGGATGGTACGTGTTTGCACGTCCAGGCCAGGAATCTTGGATTGCACTTCCAGTTTGATGCACTCACGTGGCTGGATACCAATGATGAGCCAGTTTTGGTCCTGATCATTGATTTGCAGTGGCGCTTTTTTGAAGCGGATAGAAATACGGGTATCGGCTTCGTGCAGGCGTTTGGCCGTGCGGATGTAGAACGGCACACCTTTCCAGCGAGGATTGTCGATAAACAGTTTCAGTGCGGCATAGGTTTCAACCACGCTGTCATTGTTGCCCAACTCTTCCAGGTAACCAGGGACTTTTTCGCCGTTGATTTCACCAGCAGCATATTGCGCACGGAAAGCATGTTTTTCCAGCTCGTTGACTGGGATAGGGCGAATTTCTTCCAGCAGTTTGATCTTGGCATCACGCACGCCTTCTGGGGACAGGTCTTTCGGCTGTTCCATGGCAGTCAGTGCCAATGTTTGCAGAATGTGGCTTTGCAACATGTCACGCAATGCGCCAGTGCTGTCATAGAACTGCGTACGGTCGCCAACGCCTAACATTTCGGTGTTGGTGATTTGTACGTGATCAATGTACTGGTTGTTCCAGATTGGCTCTAACACGGTGTTGGTAAAGCGTTGCAGCAAAATGTTTTGCAGTGCAGACTTGCCCAGGTAGTGGTCGATACGGTAAATCTGGCTTTCTTTAAGGTGCTTGGTAATCGCTGCTTGCAACTCTTTGGCAGAAGGCAGATCGGTACCAAATGGCTTCTCGATTACCACGCGGCGCCAGTATTTGTCTTCTTGTGTCAGGCCAACGTTAGCCAATGATTCCACCACTGGGGCGAAGTCAACAGGGCGCACAGACAGGAAGTAAGCCAGGTTTTGCGGGAAAACGCTTTCGTCGCTGAGTGTGGCTTTCAGTTTGCTAAATGCATCTGGATCTGTTGGCGGGTTGGCATGGTAGAAGTTACGGGCGATAAAACGCTCGAATACTGCTTGGTCGTAACCTTTTTTAAATTTGGTATCCAGCATGGATTTGATGTCTGCACGCCAGGCGTCCAGATCAACCA
>CAYTIV010000073.1:0-9381 GCA_964437895.1 uncultured Methylotenera sp. | reverse complement strand
GACCCGCTTATCCCGATTATTTTTATCTAGCCTGCTGTTTGCGCTCAGCGCCACCACATTCACAGATGTGATTGCTGCCGAAAAGCACGCGATTGAAAAAATGGACCGCATCATCGCGGTGGTCGACCAGTCGGTCATTACCGAGCGTGAGCTGCTTAACCGCATGCAGTCGGTAAAAACGCAAATGATTAAAAAAGGCGCTGAGATTCCTCCGGACGAGGTGTTGCAAAAGCAAATTCTTGAGCGTCTGATCGTCGACAGTCTGCAGTTACAACTGGCTGCGCAAACCGGCATCAAAGTAGATGATGCTCAGTTGGACAAGACGATAGAGCGCATCGCTGAGCAGAACAACCTGACCATGCCAGCCTTCAAGAAAGCCTTGGAAGAGGATGGAATGGCTTTCTACAAGTTCCGTGAGGACATCCGCAACGATATTATTCTGGCCCGCCTGCGCGAGCGTGATGTGGACAACAAGGTCAATATTTCCGAAGCTGAAATTGATAACTATCTAACCACACAGGAAAAAGAAGGCGACCTCGACGAATTCAACATTGCCCAAATTCTGATCCGCCTGCCGGAAGACAGCGCACCAGAAGATATTCAAAAAGCCAGAAGCCGCACCGAACAAGTGATGAAGGCACTGTCCGACGGCATGAGTTTCGAAAAAGCGTCAGCCAACTTTTCCGACGCCCCCAACGCGCTGGATGGCGGTGGCTTAGGCTGGCGCAGCGGTCAACAAATGCCGGCTCAATTCCTAGAACTGGTCAAGACATTACAGCCCGGCGGCGTGTCGCGGCCTATCCGCAGTGGTACCGGCGTGCACATCCTTAAACTGAATGACAGACGCGCAGGCGCCAGCACCCTGATTGTGGAACAAACGCACGTACGTCATATCCTGCTGAAACCGAACGAAGTGCTGTCTGACAAAGAAGCCAAACAAAAAATCGAAGGTATTAAAGAGCGTATCGATCATGGCACCCCGTTTCAGGACATGGCGCGCCAGTACTCCGATGACGGCAGTGCCTCCAATGGCGGTGATCTGGGCTGGATCAGCCCCGGCGACACCGTGCCAGTGTTTGAAAAAACCATGGCAGAGCTGGCGGTGAATGAAGTCAGCGTCCCGGTGCGCAGTCAGTTTGGCTGGCATTTGATTCAGGTACTGGAACGTCGTAAACAGGATATGTCCAAAGAGTCCAAGCGCCTCAAGGCTCGTCAGGAAATCCGCGCACGCAAAGCCGAAGAGTCCTATAACGACTGGATACACGAACTGCGCGACAAGGCCTTCGTTGAGATGCGCCTAGAAGACAAGTTCTAACCCTATGCGCCACTTGCCTCGCATCGCCATCACAGCAGGTGAACCGGCGGGCATCGGTCTCGATCTCTGCGTCAAACTGGCCCAGCAGGCCCTGCCTGCCTGCGTGGTCGTGCTGGCAGACCCCGCAGCCCTGCAAGCGCGTGCGGCACAACTCGGCCTACCCTTAACGATTCTGCCCTACACCACACCTGCCGTGGCCCATGCTGGCCCAGGGACATTGCAAGTGCTGCCGGTGCCCACTGCAGCGCCTGTGGTCGCGGGACAGCTGACCGCCGCCAACAGCCCAGCAGTGCTGCAGATGCTAGACCGCGCACTGGCCGGCTGTCAGACTGGAGAGTTTGATGCCATGGTCACCGCCCCGGTACACAAAGGCGTCATTAATGACGCGGGCATCGCCTTTACCGGCCACACCGAATATCTGGCCGAAAAAACCCATACCGAGCAAGTTGTCATGATGCTGGTGGGCGGTGGTATGCGTGTTGCACTGGCAACCACCCATCTGCCGCTGACACAGGTCAGTGCAGCGATCACGGGTGAGAGCCTCACCACCACCTTGCGTATTCTGCATCATGATTTGGTACACCATTTTGGCATCGCCAATCCCTGCATTTATGTCGCCGGACTGAATCCGCATGCTGGTGAAAACGGTTATCTTGGTCACGAAGAAATCGACACCATCAACCCGGTGCTGGACGCATTACGTGCAGAGGGCATGCAACTGATAGGCGCCCTGCCGGCTGACACCATGTTCTCGCAAAAGAATCTGGCACATGCCGATGCTTTTTTGGCCATGTATCACGACCAAGGGCTCGCCGTACTCAAGCACGCCAGCTTTGGTGAAGGCGTCAATGTCACGCTGGGTCTACCCATCATACGCACCTCGGTTGACCATGGCACGGCACTTGATATTGCCGGCAGCGGTCAGGCCGACCTTGGCAGCATGCTCAGCGCGATTGAGCTCGCCATCGCACTCTCACAGTCACGTCAATCTACATCTCCATGAAACACATCGCCAAGAAAAAATTTGGTCAGAACTTCCTGATCGACCAAGGCATCATCCAGAGCCTGATCAATGCCATCCATCCGCAAGCGGACGACCTGATGGTAGAAATTGGTCCCGGGCTAGGCGCCATGACGCAACCGTTGATCAAGCATTTGAACCACCTGCATGTGGTGGAGATAGACCGCGACATTATTCAGTGGATGCAGGGCTTTTATCCGCCAAAACAGCTGACGATTCATAATTCGGACGTTTTGAAGTTCGACTTCGCGCACATTGGTGATCGCATCCGCGTGGTCGGCAACCTGCCGTACAACATTTCCAGCCCTATCTTGTTCAAACTGCTGGAAAACACGGCGCAAATTATCGACATGCACTTCATGCTGCAAAAAGAGGTGGTAGAGCGCATGGTCGCCGCCCCTTCGACTTCAGAATACGGCCGCCTGTCTGTGATGTTGCAATACCGCCTGCAAATGGAATATCTGGTCACCGTACCCCCAGAGGCCTTTGATCCCGCCCCTAAAGTAGAGTCAGCCTTTGTTCGCTGTGTGCCTTATGCCACGCTGCCGTATCCGGCTCAGGACGAGGCCTTGTTCGCCAAAGTCGTGACCGCCGCCTTTGGTCAGCGCCGCAAGACACTGCGCAATACGCTCAAAGGCCTGCTGGATGACGCCGGATTTGCCGCCTTAGGCATAGATGCGCAACTACGGGCCGAGAATCTGGCCGTGGCCGAATTCGTGGCCATCAGTAACTATCTGTCTGCCGCACACTAAGCAAGGACTTTAATCGCACTTGCACTTACCGACACTGGCTTAACCTGATTTAAAACTTAGCCTGATATAATCCTCTTTTTTACTCAACACCCATTTTTGGAGCATGTTATGCGTTTGATTCTGCTGGGCGCCCCCGGTGCCGGTAAAGGGACACAAGCCACCTTTATTAAAGAAAAATTCAATATTCCGCAAATTTCCACTGGCGATATGTTGCGCGCAGCAGTCAAGGCAGGCACTCAATTAGGCCTGGAAGCGAAAAAATTCATGGATGCGGGTGGTCTGGTACCCGATGAAGTCATCATCGGCTTGGTCAAAGAGCGCATTAAAGATGCAGACTGTGCCAACGGTTTCCTGTTTGACGGTTTTCCACGCACCATTCCTCAGGCTGAAGCTATGAAAAATGCAGGCGTTGCGATCGACTACGTCGTAGAGATCGATGTGCCTGACGCCGCCATCGTTGAGCGTATGAGCGGCCGCCGTAGCCATCCAGCCTCCGGTCGTACTTACCACGTCAAATTCAACGCCCCCAAGGTCGAAGGCAAAGATGATGTAACGGGCGAAGACCTGGTACAGCGTGATGATGATAAAGAAGAAGTCGTGCTCAAGCGCCTGCAGGTTTACCATGACCAAACAGAGCAGCTGATTGGCTATTACTCTGAATGGGCGGGTTCCGGTCAGGGCGGCGCGCCTAAGTACGTCAAGGTCAATGGCTTGGGCGAGCTCAACACCATCAAAGAAGACATTTTTGCCGCATTGAAATAAGCGCTGGCAAGCCTGTCAAAAAGCCCGCCTATGCGGGCTTTTTTACATCTGGACCCTGCCGCCTTTGCAATCATTTAAAGCGCTTCAAGGTATAATCGTTTTTTTACTTATCCATCGCACACAACATGCAACAGCAGTATCCATTCAAAGAAGTCGAACAACAGGCCCAACAGCATTGGGATTCCAGACTCAGCTTTCAAGCCAAGGCTGACAGCAACAAGCCCAAGTACTACTGCCTGTCCATGTTCCCCTACCCAAGTGGCAAGCTGCACATGGGGCATGTGCGTAACTACACCATCGGCGATGTGCTGAGCCGCTACCATCACATGAAGGGTTACAACGTATTGCAACCCATGGGATGGGATGCGTTTGGTCTGCCCGCAGAAAATGCAGCCATTCAAAACAGCGTCCCGCCCGCGCAATGGACGTATGACAACATCGCCTACATGCGCAAACAGCTGAAGTCGCTGGGCTTTGCCATCGACTGGAGCCGTGAGTTGGCGACCTGCCAGCCAGCGTATTACAAATGGAACCAGTGGCTGTTCCTGCGCATGCTGGAAAAAGGCATCGCCTACAAAAAAACACAAGTCGTTAACTGGGACCCGGTCGACCAGACCGTGCTGGCCAATGAGCAAGTAATTGACGGTCGTGGCTGGCGTACCGGTGCACCGGTCGAAAAGCGCGAGATTCCGGGCTACTACCTGAACATCACCGGCTACGCACAACAACTGCTGGACGATCTCGACAAATTGCCGGGTTGGCCAGAGCGCGTCAAAACCATGCAAGCCAACTGGATTGGCAAAAGTGTGGGCGTACGCTTTGCTTTTACCCACGATATCAAGGACGCTGACGACCAGCTGATTGATGATGGCAAACTGTGGGTGTTCACCACCCGCGCCGACACCATCATGGGCGTGACCTTCTGTGCGGTGGCCGCCGAGCACCCGCTGGCCACGCATGCCGCCCGCCACCAACCCGAGTTGCAAGCCTTTATTGAGAAGTGCAAACAGGGCTCGGTGATGGAAGCCGATATGGCCACCATGGAAAAAGAAGGCATGCCTACTGGCCTGTCCGTGACCCATCCATTGACTGGCGAACAAGTGCCGGTCTGGGTCGGTAACTATGTGCTGATGACCTATGGCGAAGGCGCGGTCATGGCAGTGCCTGCGCATGACGAGCGCGACTTTGGTTTTGCCAAAAAGTACAACCTGCCTATCAAGCAAGTGATTAGCGTGGCTGCGCACAGCTTTGATCTGGATGGCTGGCAGGAGTGGTATGGCGACAAGAGCAAAGGCGTATGCATACACTCTGGTAAATATAACGACCTCGGTTATACGGCCGCAGTTGATGCAGTAGCGGCCGATCTGGCCGAGAAAAACTTGGGCGGCAAACAAACCAACTGGCGTTTGCGTGACTGGGGCGTCTCACGCCAACGTTACTGGGGTTGCCCTATCCCGATTATCCACTGCGACAGCTGTGGCGATGTACCGGTACCTGACGACCAGTTGCCAGTCACACTGCCTGAAGACTGTGTGCCAGATGGCTCAGGCAACCCACTCAACAAGCGTGAAGACTTTCTGCATTGCAGCTGCCCAACATGCGGCCAACCGGCGAAGCGCGAAACCGACACCATGGATACCTTTGTCGATTCCAGCTGGTATTACGCACGTTATGCGTCCGGATTCAGCACTGAAGCCATGGTCGATGCGCAAACCAACCACTGGATGCCGGTCGATCAGTACATCGGCGGCATCGAGCACGCCATTCTGCACCTGCTGTACTCCCGCTTCTGGAGCAAGGTCATGCGTGACATGGGGCTGGTCAACTATGACGAGCCGTTTGCCAACCTGCTGACGCAAGGCATGGTACTCAACCATATTTTTTCACGCCGCACAGCCAAAGGCGGTATTGAATACTTTGCGCCCGAAGAAGTCGAACTGGTGCAAGACGCGCAGGGCAAAGTCACTGGCGCGAAACTGCTTAAGGATGGTTCAGCCATAGACTATCAGGGCATAGGCACCATGTCTAAGTCCAAGCGCAACGGCGTCGATCCGCAATCACTGATCGAACAATACGGTGCGGATACCGCACGCTTCTTCATGATGTTTGCCGCCCCGCCGGAGCAAACACTGGAATGGTCTGACAGTGGGGTCGAGGGGTCACACCGCTTCCTCAAACGCGTCTGGAACTTTGGTTTCAGCCTGTCTACGCAGGCTGCGGCTGACTTGCCGACTAAACTGACTGGCGAGCTGGCCAACCACAGACGTGAAATCCATACCGTACTCAAACAGGCCAATGTAGACCTGGCAAAACTGCAATTCAACACCGTAGCGTCGGCGTGCATGAAGATATTGAATACGCTGGAAAAAGTGCAAAAAGAAGCTGAAAAAGATTGGCTGGCAGTCGCCTTTGAGGGCTACAGCATCCTTTTGCGCGTATTGTCGCCTATCGCTCCGCATATCACACAAGTGATGTGGCACAGCCTGAAACTGGGCGAAGACATCCTGACCGCTAAATGGCCAGAACCAGCCAATGCGGCACTGGTGCAGGATGAGGTCGAGTACGTGGTACAGGTGAACGGCAAGTTGCGTGGCAGTATCAGCATCCCCAAAAGCATGGCCAAAGAGCAAATCGAAGCGACCGCCGTCAATCAGGACTTTGTACAGAAGTTTCTCAATGAAGGCAGCGTGAAGAAAATCATCGTGGTGCCTAACAAACTGATTAATATTGTGGTTGCCTAATCCAAGGAGCGCATGTTGCTGCAGTCATCTCACACAGGCTGGATCAGATCGCTGGCCGCGTTGTTCAGTCTGTTGAGCCTGACCGCGGTGCTGAACGGTTGCGGCTTCCATTTGCGCCAGCCATCACCAATTGCGTTTAAATCCATACACATCAAAGGCACGACAGCGATCAATAGTGCCTTGCGCACTGCGCTGAGGGAACAAGGGATCAGGCTGGTCGCCGACGCGGAAGATGCTGACTTGCAGCTGGATCTGCTCAAAGAAGAAACCGAGCAGCGCATTCTGTCACTGAGTGGTACCGGTGTGGTCCGAGAGTACGAGTTGTACTACCGCGTGCAATATCGTACCCGCATCGCCACTGAGGCGACCTGGGCCTTGCCATTGACCATGGAAGGCCGTCGTGACTATACCTATAACGATGCCAACTTGCTGGCCAAACAGGCCGAGCAAAAACTGCTTAATGACAGCATGCAGACCGATGTGCTGAATGGCATTCTGCGCCGTCTGTCTGCCCTCAAAAAAGCGCCGTAATCATGCGCATACAGGCCGCGCAACTGGCTCAGGCCCTGCCACCGCATCAGCATTTATTCATTCTGGCGGGCGATGAACCCTTATCTATTACCGAAGCCGTAGACCAGATTCGGGCCGCCGCGCGCCAGCATGGCGCACAAGAGCGGGCCAGTTTCTCCGTGGAGCGCTACTTCAATTGGGGCCAGATCAACCAGTTTCTGCAAAGCTTTTCACTGTTTGCCGAGCGGCGCATCCTTGAAATCAACATCCCGACGGGTAAACCAGGCGTAGAAGGCGCCAAGGCGCTGCTACAGCTGGCCAGCCAACCCGCGGCCGAAACCACGATCATCATCACCCTGCCAGCACCCGACCGTGACATGACCAGCAGTGCTTGGTATGAAGCGCTGACCCAGCATGGCATATCACTGGTGCTTAACCAGGTGCCACTGGCGCAACTGCCGGAGTGGATAGCCCAACGCCTGCAGCTGCAACAACAAACTGCAGATGAGGCGAGCCGGCGCTTTATTGCCGAACAGGTCGAAGGCAACCTGCTGGCCGCGCATCAAGAAATCCAAAAGTTGGGGCTGCTTTATCCAGCCGGGCCGCTGTCGGCCGAGGCGATACGGCAATGCGTGTTGAACGTAGCCCGCTTCGATGTTTCACAGCTGGGCGAGGCGATGTTGCAAGGCGATCAAAGCCGGGTCATGCGCATCATCGAAGGGCTGCGTGAAGAAGGTGAAACGCCAGTGGCCGTCATGAATCCGCTGGTCTGGTTGTTCCGGCCGCTGCTACAGGTGCGACTGGCCACACAAAGTGGCGCGACGATACAAGCTGCCATGAGTCAGGCCAGACTGTTTGGTGATCGCCAGCAACTGGTGAGACGCGCGCTGGAATTTTTACCGCAAAAACATATCGAAGCCGCATTACAAATACTCTCTGACATCGACCGTATCGCCAAGGGCGTTGGAGAGGGGGATGCCTGGCTAGAGCTGTCACGGCTATGCAGTGGTATTGCCCGCATGGCGGCTAGCAAATCAGCGCGCACGGCCAGTGCAAGATCACGTTAACCCTGCCTGCATTTGGCCTGGCTCAGGATTAGGATAGAATAAGCAGTTATGGACATACAACATTACATGAAACAACTGGGTGAGCAGGCCCGTGCCGCCTCCCGTTTGATGGCAAAAGCCGATACCAACACCAAGAATCAGGCGTTACGCAACATTGCTGCGCTGATCCGCCAGCATGAAAAAGCCTTGCTGGCAGCCAACCAGCAAGACCTGCAAGCCGCACAGGCCAACGGCATGGAAGCCGCCATGCTAGACAGACTGACGCTCAGTGAGAAGTCTGTGGCCACCATGGCAGAAGGCCTAGAGCAGATTGCCAGCTTGCCTGATCCTATCGGCGAAATGAGCAATTTCAAATACCGCCCTTCTGGCATTCAGATTGGCCAGATGCGTGTGCCACTTGGCGTGATTGGCATCATTTATGAAGCCCGCCCTAACGTGACCGTTGATGCGGCCGGTCTGTGCATTAAATCCGGCAATGCCTGTATTCTGCGTGGCGGCTCTGAGGCCATCCATTGCAACCAGGCCCTGGCCAAACTCGTGCATCAAGGGCTGCAACAAGCCGGCCTGCCACAGGCGGCCGTACTCGTGGTCGAAACGACAGACCGTGCAGCGGTGGGTGAGCTTATCACCATGAAGCAATATGTCGATGTCATCGTGCCTCGCGGTGGCAAAGGTCTGATCGAACGCATCAGTAACGATGCACGTATTCCAGTCATCAAACATCTGGATGGCAACTGTCACGTCTATGTGGATGACGAAGCCGATCTGGATAAAGCCGTCCGCATTCTCGAAAATGCCAAAACACAGCGTCTGGGTACCTGTAACACGGCGGAGTCTCTGCTGGTTGCCCGCAGCATCGCCACCAAGGCCTTGCCACAGTTGGCCGCCATGCTGATTAGCAAAGGCGTAGAGATCAGAGGCTGCGAAGAAACGCGCGCCATCGTGCCGCAAGCCATCGCGGCCACCGATGAAGACTATTACACCGAGTACCTGGCAGCGATCATCTCCTGCAAGGTGGTCAGTGGGGTAGATGAAGCTATTGCGCACATCAACCAGTACTCTAGCCAGCACACTGAAGCGATTGTGACCGAAAACTACACCAAGGCGCGCCAGTTCTTGCGCGAGGTCGATTCCAGCAGCGTCATGGTCAACGCCTCCACCCGCTTTGCCGATGGCTTTGAATATGGCTTTGGCGCAGAAATCGGTATTTCTA
>CAYTIV010000072.1:0-9537 GCA_964437895.1 uncultured Methylotenera sp. | reverse complement strand
TCCGTGGGCATGTCTGCCATCTGGGCACATCCATCGGACTCATTCTCTGTGAGGAGGGTGAGTCTATCGCACACATTCTGTCTGCAGCAGACAAAGCCATGTATCGGGCAAAGCTGAGCGGGCGTGGGCAATGGGTGTGGGCTGAGTGATTTTTCATGGCTTGCTTTTGACGGTCATGTTTACACCATAGGCCAATAAATGCGGGTTTGCGCTTGAATTAGATAATTTATAGGCCAATTGGCTGTGTGTTTGAGGATTTGATTTTAATCACATCCCTTAGCATAGGTGGACGGGGGCTTGCGCAATAACACCATGTCTGCACAACAATATACATCTGCGGGGCAGGGCACACTGATCAGACGTTTGTGGCTGATGGTGTTGTTTGCTTTGCTCGGTGGTCTGGCCCTGTTAACCCGTCTAGCCACGTTGACGCAAGCGCAGCCACTCACCGTGCTGCTGTTGACCTTGGGCGTGGTGCTCTGGGTTGGCCTGACTGTACTGGCCTGGCACCAACACCGCTTGCGATTACAAGCGCTGGCGCATGATGTGCAAGTATTCAATCAGGCGTTAGGGGCAGCCTACCCCTCTGCACAATTCACGCCGGTGGTTTACGATGCGACGCAGGCCGACAGTCTTGCGCAGGCGTGGCAGCAATTGCAGGATCAAGCTGCACAATTGAATGCTGCCGGCTTATCCGCCGAGCAACATCATGTGCAACTCAATCAACTTTATCTCGCCTTGAGTCAATGTGGCCAAGCCATTGTGCAAAGCCCAGACAAGTATCGGCTGTTTGAACATATTTGCCGCATTATTGTGAATCTCGGTCATGCCAACATGGCCTGGGTGGGTGAGCTGGATGCCGAGCGCAAGCACATTGCTGTCGTCAGCGCATTTGGTTCTGGCACCAGTTATCTCGAATCCATCACGATTTCTGCCGATCCGGCCGAGCCCAGTGGACGCGGGCCGTGCGGATTGAGCATGCTTTCCGACCATCCTTACTGGATTCATGATTTTCAAACCAACCCCATGAGTGCTTACTGGCATGACCAAGCCAGAGAGTATGATTGGTGTGCAGCTGCCTTTTTGCCCTTGCATGTGGAGGGGCGTGTCATCGGCTGTTTGTGTCTTTACTCGGAGGAGTCGCAGTCGTTCTCTGCCGAAGTGCGCCGCCTGCTACAAGACATGGCGGCCAATATTGATTTTGCCCTAGACCGCTTTGAAGCGCAGGCCCAGCGTAGCCTGTTCGAAGGCCACTTGCAGGTGAGCGAGCGCAGGGCGCAACTGGTGCTGGAGAATGCGCTGGATGCCATCATCAACATCGATATGCAGGGCGTGATCGTGGAATGGAATCATGCGGCAGTCCAAATGTTTGGTTATACGCGTGAGGAGGTGTTGGGGCTTAATCTGGGCGATGTGATCGTGCCGCCAGCGCATCGGCAAGCGCACCATGTGGGCATGTCGCGCCTGCAGCAATCCGGGCAGTCCAAGCTCTTGGGCAAGCTGATCGAAATTACGGCGTTGCGCCGCAATGGCAGCGAGTTTCCTATTGAGTTGACCATCGTCGAGATCGAGGGCGACCATGAGCATTATTATAGTGCGTTCATTCGCGACATCACGCAACGTAAAGAGTCAGAGGAACGCATACGCTACCTGGCCAATTATGACGCGCTGACTGGTTTGCCTAATCGTAACCTGCTTAACGAGCGTGTCACGGTTGAGATTGAGAAGGCTTGGGATCAGGATGGGCAGTTTGCCCTCATGTTCTTGGATCTCGACCACTTTAAGGATGTGAATGACAGCCTGGGTCACCGCTCTGGTGACCATTTGCTGATTGCGCTGACCAAGCGTTTCAAGGGCTTGGTTCGGCCGCAGGATACAGTGTGTCGTCTTGGCGGAGATGAATTTGTGTTCCTGCTCTCTGAGGCGGATCACTCGATTGCCAGGGAACTGGTGGAGCGCTTACTCAAGGCAGTGGAGCAGCCGTTTGTGATTGACCAGTATGAGCTCACCATTACTGCTTCGGTCGGGGTTGCCATTTATCCTGACGATGGCCTCGATATGGAAAGCCTACAGCGTAACGCCGATGTGGCCATGTATCGTACCAAAAAAGAAAGCCGTAACAGTTACCGCTTTTTCAGCAACTACATGCAGGTGCAAACCGCTCGCAATCTGCAATTGGTCAACGCTTTGCGTCATGCCATTGAACTGAATCAGCTGGCCGTGCATTACCAGCCGCAAGTGGTGCTGGAGACCGGAGAGCTGGTTGGGGTGGAAGCGTTGCTACGCTGGAAACACCCTCAGCTTGGCTTTGTTTCGCCAGCCGAATTCATTCCGTTGGCAGAGTCCAGTGGGCTGATTATCAGCATCGGCAGTTGGGTATTGGAGCAGGCTGTGCAGCAGATTCAGGCTTGGCATACGGCAGGAATTCGTGATTTGTCCGTCTCGGTCAATCTGTCTAGCATACAGTTCCGAGATCCAAAACTGCCTGGGCTGGTACGGGGTATTTTGGAGCGGCATGGTGTAGACCCTCGCTGCCTAGAGCTTGAGCTGACCGAAGGTGTGGCGCTGGAGAACCCGGAGGGCGCTGTCGCGATGATGGATGCGTTGAATGGTCTCGGTGTCCGGCTCTCGATCGATGACTTTGGCACCGGCTACTCCTCACTGAGTTATCTTAAAAAATTCAAAGTCTATAAACTCAAAGTGGATCAGACCTTTGTTCGCGAAATCACCACCGATGATGAGGACAAAGCGATTGTCATCGCCATTATTCAGTTGGCCCGCAGTTTGGGGTTGAGAACGATTGCCGAAGGTGTGGAAACGCCTGAGCAACAAGCCTTTTTACACGCACAGGGGTGTGACGAAATGCAGGGGTATCTGCTGAGTAAACCCATGAGCAGTGCGGATGCCACCGCCTTCCTGCTGACCTACACCGGTCAATCTCTTTCCTGAAACGTCCTTTTTACGCGCATGACTCGCCTGGGTTGTGCAGGGTGAGAGGCCGCCTGTATTCGTCCTTCATATCCTCCTGTTGACATATTAAATGATAATCATTATCATTTAATAACTGCATCACTTAAGGAGTGCGATATGAAACGGCATACCGTGGTTGGACAAACCGTGCTGGCAGGCCATAAGGTCTGCAAAGTGCTTTACCATCAGGCCTCGGATAGTGTTGAGCTCGAGGTGGGGGAAACCACACTGCGGTTCGAGGCGGGCAGTTTTATCGTCATTAACGAGATGCTGCGTAAAGCGGCGGCTCGTATTGTGATGCAGACTGAGATCGAGTTAAGTCACTAAAAAGGAGAGCCTGTGATGCCACATAAAAATCCGCATACCTTGCATTATGATCCGCGTTTACCAGATGCAGAGTCCGTGATGGCTTCGCTGTTGTATGTGTCCACCCTCTATATTAAAAAACCTACGCGTGATCTGGCTAGGCAAGCGTTACAACTCGCAGAAACACTGACGGCGCCGGAATATGCAGATTCAGAACTGATTTGTCGTGTCTCTCGTCGGATGTGTGTGCAATGGACGCTATTGCTCAATGCGCACGAACAAACGTTGTCCGGTAATCCGGCTTAAGGCAAGGAGCGATATGTGAGCGAAGCCATTGTATGTAAGCGCGTTTTATTATCAGGGCAGCCTGGTTTGCGAGTGCTTTATTGTGAGGCGCACCATACGGTAGAGCTGGAAATCGGCGCTATGAGTTTGCGCCTTGATGAGTCTGCGCTGGCGACGATGAGTGAGGGATTGGATGTGGCCGTGCGTAGGCTACAAGACTTACAAAGTCATCAGGGGGCTTTTGATGCTTTTATGCGTCAGCTACGCCCCACTGATCATGGCCGGTCATCCAGTTAAATCACAGCGCGCTATGACTGAGACACAAGCCGTGATTTTAACAATCGTGATTAACTTTGAATCTTGGCTGTGACGTGTCGGGTCAGTTCGTTAAGCGTTTTGTTCAGCGTGTCAAAGGCCGCGTTATCCAGACCAGTATCGCAGGCCACACGCTTTTGAATCTCGGATAACTTGGTTTTCAAAGCATTGCCTTCTTCCGTCAGGCTGACGATGACCACGCGTTCATCGTCTTTTTGACGGGTACGTTTAGTCAGTTTTTTTGCCTCTAGACGCTTGACCACTGGCGTGATCGTAGCAGGCTCCAGCAAAAGTTTTTCGGCAATGTCCTTGATCGAAAGTTGTTGGTATTGCCACAGGGCGACCAGTACCAAGTATTGCGGATAGGTGAGGTTCAGCTTGTCCAGATCAGGTTTGTATGAACGTAACAAAGCATGGGTGGCGGAGTAGAGCGAAAAACACAATTGGTTTTCCAAATGTAAATTTGACATGAGTTTTATTTATATTGTCATTAATATGTATTTGAGGCCATTACAGCATCAAATGCCGGGAGTGTCCATCATTATTTGTACACTTTACTCATTGGTTTTGTATAAGACATCAGATGTAACAGTGGCTATTCGCTGCGACTATCGCTTGCGTCGGCAACCATCAGTAGGCGGGTTTTCTGCATGGCGGGTGCAGCCTTAATTAGGCTAGAATGCTGAGGTTTGTAAATCTCATTGACCTGCCGTAGAAAGCCCGGACCTGTGATGTTGCCTTCAGTGACTTTTCTTGACCTTGAAACCACAGGCGCCACGCCGCTCAAAGATCGGATTACCGAAATTGCCTTGGTCCGTTTTGATCAAGGGGTAGAGACGGCACGCTGGCAGACGCTGGTGAATCCGCAGCAGTCCATACCGCCTTTTATTCAATCTCTGACCGGTATTAATGACGCCATGGTGGCAGACGCGCCACTCTTTTCAGAGGTGGCAGATACATTGCTGGCCTTTCTAGAAGGCACCGTACTGGCGGCGCATAATGTGCGTTTCGACCACGGTTTCTTAAAGTCAGAATTCAAGCGGATAGGCATCACCTTGCGGCAAAAAGTGCTGTGTACGGTCAAACTGTCACGCTTGCTGTATCCGCAACATTATAGCCACGGCATTGATGCGATTGTGGCGCGCCATCAGATTACTGGGTTGGCTAGGCACCGTGCCATGGGTGACGTCGAGGCGATTTTAATTATGCTCAATGATGCGCGGCGTGATCTGGGTGGGGCGGCCGTAGAGGCCGCGGCACAGAAGCTGATGGCTGCCCCGGCCTTGCCGCCCCACATTGATGCCAGCCTGGTGGGCGAGCTGCCAGAAGCGCCTGGTGTTTACCTGTTTTACGGTGAGAACGATCTGCCGCTATATATTGGTAAAAGCGTCAATATACGGGCGCGGGTGCTCTCCCATTTTAGTGCGGATCATGCCTCCACCAAAGAAATGCGCATGACGCAGGAAATGAAACGTTTTGAGTGGATACCCACAGCGGGCGAGTTTAGTGCGCTGTTGCTGGAGTCGCAGCTAGTGAAGTCGCGGCAACCCATTTATAACCGTCAGTTGCGTCGTGAGCGCTCGCTCTGCAGCTGGCAGGTGGATGCCACAGCGCAACCCATGGTACGTTTGGTGCATGAGGATGAGATTGATCCTAGCCAGCTATCTCATATGTATGGGGCGTTCAGAAACAAGCGTCAGGCCGTAGAAACGCTACGCAAAATTGCCGAGTTGAGTCATTTGTGCCTAAAGTCTTTGGGGCTAGAGGCGGGTCGTAGCGGCCCCTGTTTTGCCTATCAGCTCAAGCGCTGCAAAGGCGTCTGTTGTGGACAAGAGTCGGCGGAGGGTCATGCCTTAAGGGTGCAAATGGCCTTGATGGCACACAAACTTAAAGTGTGGCCGTACCCAGGCAAGATCGGTATCGAGGAATACAATCTCGATAACGATCTGCGTCAAATTCATGTGTTTGAGCACTGGGTCTATGTGGGGGTGGCCGAAGATGATGCCGAGCTACATGCATTGCGTACGCAAAAAACCGCCCTCAAGTTCGATCTCGATAGCTACAAGCTCTTACTTAAGATGCTGGCCGCGCCCAAGACCCGTATTGTGGATCTGTCCGGGCACTGAATCCGGCACGCACCCGGTGAGGGTGGCGCACCGGAATGTGTGCGTCAGGGCGCATAAAAAGTGGTGTCAGTTAGTACACGCTCACCGCTCTCCAGCGTCTTTACCTCGATCTGGATGCGCTGGCTACCGTGCAAATGATTCGCTGGCGCAGATAGGCTGAGCGGCACCAAAATCTCCTCGGTAGGGCCGGCGGTGAGCTGTGGTTCGCCTTCTACCTTGAGCCCATCGAGGCCCAGGGCGCGCACCTGATAATGCTGCGTGCGCTCGGTGGCGTTGGTGAGATGCAGTTGGTAGGCGTTCTCTGTGCCGGTGGCTGTGTCGCGATACATGATATTGCGGTCGCGCATGATATCCACTTTAAAGCTGGGCTGATGCAACATGGCGATCACCAGTCCCGCCGTCAGCAGTAACAGTAAGCTGCTGTAAACCAGTACCCGCGGTCTGAATAGATTCTGACGCAGTGCGTGTTGCTGACCAGTGCCTGCGGCAGAAAAGCGTATCAGGTCGCGGGGGTAGTGCATTTTAACCATCACTTCGTTACAGGCGTCTATACACAAGCCGCAGCTGATGCACTCGTATTGCAGCCCATCACGAATATCAATGCCTGTCGGGCACACTTGCACACAAATGTTGCATTCTACGCAGGCCCCCAGTGCCAGTGCTTGTGGGTCTTGCCCCTTGCTGCGGCTCCCTCGCGGCTCGCCGCGCGCGCTGTCATAAGACACAATCAACGTGTGGTTGTCGAACATGGCACTTTGGAATCTGGCATACGGGCACATATGCTTGCAGACCTGCTCACGTAAAAAACCGGCATTGCCATAGGTTGCAAGACTGTAAAAGCCAAGCCAGAAGCTGGACCAGCCGCCCAATTGCACTAGCTGTACGTCTGCCACTAACTCGCGTATCGGGGTGAAGTAACCGACAAAGGTCAATCCTGTCAGCAGTGAAAAAACGCCCCAGCTAGCGTGTTTGGCCGATTTGATGCCCAGTTTGCGCAGGTGCCAGGGTTGGCTATCCAGTTTTTGTCTGGCCAGGCGGTCGCCCTCAATGCGGCGCTCCATCCACAAAAATATTTCGGTATACACCGATTGCGGGCAGGAAAAGCCACACCACAAGCGGCCGGCGACTGCCGTGAACAGAAACAGACCCAAGGCGCAGATCATCAGCAGCACCGCCAGATAAAACAGATCTTGCGGAAAAATCACCAGGCCAAATAGGTAAAAGCGATGTGTCTCAATGTCCAGCAGAAATGCCTGACGGCCGCCATACTGCAACCAGGGCATCCCGTAAAACACCAGCTGTGTCGCCCAGATCATAAACCAGCGCCAGTTCTTGAAATAGCCACTCACGCTGCGGGGATAAATCTTGGGGGTGGGCTGGTACAGTGCGCGGGTGGCTTGAGGTGCTGCGACGATAGGAATGACAGGTTTGTTGCGGGGTAATGACATGGCGCACTCGATGTGAATAAAAACGGGTGCAGTGTAAAAGGAGTGTGTCGGTTAAAACAGATTCAGTTTTTAATTAAATAACCATATCAGATTGATGGGGGTGTTTGTCGCATCTGCGCGCCCAAGCGCGCGATGGCGGCGAGCCCAGCGGCATCCAAAGGATGGCCGTAGTTTAGTCGCAGATAGCTGGCATATTGTTGTTGTGACGAAAACAGATGTCCGGGGGCGAGACTGATGTTTTCAGTCAGCGCATGCTGAAACAGGGGTAGGGCATCCTGTCCGGGCGGCAGTTGTAGCCAGAGAAAGTATCCCCCTTGTGGCAAGGTAAAGCGCACCTGATGTGGCAGGTGCTGATGAATCGCCTGCGTAAACTGCAGCTGTTGCAGCATGAGTTGGTGTCGCAGCTGCCGCAGGTGCTTGTCATAACCGCCTTTGCTCAGATAACTGGCCAGCGCCAGTTGTGCTGGTATGGAGGTGGCTAGGGTAGTAGAAATCTTGAGCCGTGTAATCCGCTCGGTAAAGCGTCCGGCCGAAACCCAACCGACGCGGTAACCCGGCGCCAGCGACTTGGAGAACGAGCTGCAATGCATCACCCAGCCCCCAGTGTCCCAGGTATTGGCGGGCAGTGGGCGCTGTTTGCCAAAATAGAGCTCCCGGTAAACGTCGTCCTCAATCAGCGGTAGCTGGTAGCGTGTGACCAAGGCGACCAAGGCCTGCTTTTTCGCTGTCGGCATCAGGCTGCCGGTCGGATTCTGAAAGTTGGTCATCAGCCAGCAGGCTTTGGGCTGGTGCTGCTGGATGGCACGTTCAAGTGCGTCTAGGTCTATGCCATGCTCGGGGTGGCTGGGCACTTCAATTGCCTTGAGGCCCATGCGTTCGATGGCTTGCAGTGCAGCATAAAAGCTGGGAGATTCAATAATGACACTGTCGCCCGGTTGGGTGACCGCTGCCAGACACAGATTCAAGGCTTCTAGGGCACCATTGGTAATCACAATGTCATGGGCGTCGGTGGCTTTGCCATCCAGTTGGTAGCGCAGTGCAATCTGCCTCCGCAGGGTCAGGTCTCCCTGCCCAATGTCGCTAACGGTGTCTTGCGGTTGCATGCGGCGTACGGTGCTGACCATGTGATCCGCCAGGCGGCGGAGCGGGAACAGCGTGGGGCTGGGAAACGCCGAGCCAAAGGGGATTTGGCGCGGATCTTTGATACGCTCTAGCAGATCAAAGACCAGGTCGCTCACATTGAGTGTGGTCGGCTGGCTGTTGTCATTGGCGCTATGCGGCAACAAGCGAGACTGATGCAACGGGCCCGCTACGTAATACCCCGACCGCGGCCGCGTGACCAACAGTCCGCGCGCCTCCAGCAGATAGTAAGCCTGAAAAACGGTAGAGGCATTCACCTGCTTGCTGCCTTGAATCTGGCGGATAGAGGGAAGTTTGTCGCCCCGCTTGAGCAGGCCTTGCTGGATGGCGCTAGCAATTTCTTCAGCAATGATTTCGTATTTCTTCAAGGGGTGTTCCGATGCCACACGCTAATCTGATATGGTCAATTTATTCCAAACTGCATCTGTTGCGCAATATCTACCGCGCATACACTGCAGCCCTCATCATTTTGTGCAGGGAAAATACATGCAGGTACCAGAACTTTTGATGTCGTCGGTGGCCAGTATGATGCAGCACAACAAGAAGCAATATGCGATTACGCTGCAAGGCGGACAAATGCTGGATCTGCAGGTGAGCGATATGTTTCATGTACAACTGCAACAACATGGGCGGCTGCTGGCTAATATGCATTTTCAACCGCTGAGTTCACTCAATAATCTGGAGATGCCGCCGGATTACAGGGTCGCTTCGCTGTTGACCGATCAGGGCGAGGTGCCAGAGATCTCTGAGGCCTTATTGACTTGTCTTTATACTGTCTATGGCTATTACACGCGAGGCAGTATCAGGCCGTGGCGCAGGGTGGTAAAATAGTGGCCCTGGCTGCGCTGGGGCCGCTAACGTGTTTATAAGGCAGTATGTTTATAAACACCGACAAATATATTTGCATTCTGCAATAAATTGCGTATAATTGCGGGTTCTTTAAAAGG
>CAYTIV010000071.1:0-9542 GCA_964437895.1 uncultured Methylotenera sp. | reverse complement strand
TTGCTCCTTGTTTGTTTTAATCGTATTGGAGTTTTATTATCTTGAACACCAATCCATCGTAGTGACTATGATTGTACTAATTTGTTCCTTTTTCAATCCCCGCGCTTTATTTTTTTGGAAATAATGCGCGAATACGCTGCAAACAGGTCTCCTTGCCCAGTATAGACATCACTTGATCAATACTGGGTGACTGCGCAATCCCGATCAAGGCGACCCGCAATGGCATCGCCAGTTTGGGAAACTTGATCTGTTGATCGGTCACAACCTGATTCAGGGCATCGTGTAATGTATCGGCAGCCCAGTCGGAATCTTGAGTCTTTTGCAGAAAATTTTCGATGATGGCCGCAGTTTCTTCTTGTATGTGCTTAGCCGCATCCGCTTCACTGATCGCAGGCATCTGATAAAAGAATGCAATTTCCTTCGCCAGCTGATTAAGATTATTGCAGCGCTCACGATACAAATTGAGTACCGCCAGCAGGTCTGGCGTGGCGGTCTCTGTCACGCCAAGCGCGGCCAAACGCGGCTTGACCTCATCGGCAATACGCTCAAGTGGCAGCGTCTTAATATAGTGCGCATTCAGCCAGTTGAGTTTTTCAGTATTGAATTGCGCGGCAGAGGGGGTGATGTGATCCAGGTCGAACCAGGCGCAGAACTGCTGCATATCAAACACTTCATCATCGCCATGTGACCAGCCCAGACGGGCCAGGTAATTCAGCACCGCTTCGCGCAGATAGCCATCTTCATGGTACTGCATGACGCTGACTGCGCCATGACGTTTGGACAGCTTCTGACCATCGTCCCCCAGAATCATGGATAAATGCGCATATTGCGGCACCTGTGCGCCCAAGGCTTGCAACATATTGATCTGTCGGGGGGTGTTATTGACATGGTCATCGCCGCGAATGACCTGCGTCACGCCCATCTCCCAATCGTCCACCACCACGCAGAAGTTATAGGTAGGCGTGCCATCGGCCCGCGCAATAATCAGATCGTCTAGCTCGGCATTGGCAATTTCAATATGGCCTTTCACCATATCATCCCAAGCCACCACACCCTCAACCGGGTTTTTAAAACGGACCACAGGAGGCACATCCTGTGGCGGAGCTGGCAGTACTTTGCCGGGTTCAGGGCGCCAGCGTCCATCGTAACGTGGTTTCAGGCCCTGCTGCATTTGCGCCTCGCGCAATGCATCCAGCTCGTCCTTGCTGCAATAGCAGTAGTAGGCATGCCCTTCATCCAGCATTTTCTGAATGATGGTTTTATAGGTATCCATGCGCTGCATTTGATAGAACGGACCCTCATCATGATCCAGCTGCAACCAGGCCATGCCATCCAAAATCGCTTGCACCGCCTCGGGGGTCGAGCGTGCAACATCGGTATCCTCAATACGCAGAATGAAGGTTCCGCCATGGCGCTTGGCATAGGCCCATGAAAACAGGGCCGTACGTGCGCCGCCAATATGAAGGTAACCGGTAGGACTGGGGGCAAAACGGGTTTTAACAGCTTGCATGATGACTCTCAAAAAACTTAAGCCGCTATTTTAACATGGCGCCCTGCCTCCTGCCTGCCTGTCACACAGCAAGCATTGCTGCCCACGCACAAAGCAGCTATGATGGCCGCATGCAACAGGATCAGACTGACATTCATGTAGGCGAGCTTTACGGCAAGCCCGATGCTAACGGCAAACCAGCGACACTTTATCATGTGCTGGCCATCCACAAGCAAGGCATTACCTTGCAAAACATGGACAACCCCTTAAGCCAATTTGAGACCACCGCTGAAAAATTGTTGTTGTCCGGCTATGTCCGCCTAAGCCAGACGCCCTATGTCAACCTGCAACAGTCGGGCAAGAAAAAATCACAGCAACACAAACTCAAGCGCTGCCCTTACACACACGATATTTTTGCAGACCGCGCTGATTGCGAGCGTCCGGCCATCGTCGCCTAAGTTTGACCGCTATAAAAAATGCCGCATATGCGGCATTTTTTTATGGCGATGGGTCGCGCTTAAAATTCAGGGGGCGCACCAATCAAATCATGGCCTTGGGCATCCACAATCTGCACATCCACGAAGTCGCCCGGATTCAAGCCATCGGCATCTTGCAGATAAACAATGCCGTCAATTTCCGGGGCATCGCCTTTGGTACGTGCAATCGCGATCACATTGCCATCATCATCTTCCGTCAGCTCATCCACCAGCACGGTTTGCAGGCTACCAATCTTGGCGGCCACCTTGGCCGCGCTGATGCGCTCCTGCACTTCCATAAAGCGGCTTAAGCGCTCCTGTTTTACCTCTTCGGCGACTTGGTCAGGCAAGGCATTGGCTGCAGCACCATCCACCGCAGAATAGGCAAAGCAGCCTACGCGATCCAACTGCGCCTCTTCCATAAAGTCGAGCAGCATGCGGAAGTCGTCTTCGGTCTCGCCCGGGAAGCCGACGATGAAGGTACTGCGAATCGAAATATCTGTGCAGATATCACGCCAGGCCTTGATGCGCGCCAAGTTGTTCTCACTGCTGGCCGGACGCTTCATAGACTTGAGAATGCGCGGGCTGGCATGTTGCAACGGCACATCGAGATAAGGCAGGATCGCGCCTTCAGCCATCAGCGGAATCACGTCATCCACATGCGGATAGGGATACACATAATGCAAACGGATCCAGACACCCAGCTCCCCCAGGGATTTACTCAGCTCTGTCATATGGGTCCGGATCGGACGGCCGTTCCAGAACCCTTTGCGGAACTTCATATCCACACCGTAAGCAGACGTATCTTGAGAGATCACCAGAATCTCGGACACCCCAGCATTAACCAGACTCTCGGCCTCGTTCATCACATCGCCGATCGGACGGCTGACCAGATCCCCGCGCATGCTAGGGATGATGCAGAAGCTACAACGATGGTTACAGCCCTCAGAAATCTTAAGATAGGCGTAGTGCTTGGGCGTCAGGCGGATGCCTTGTGGTGGCACCAAATCAGTGTAAGGGTCGTGTGGTTTGGGCAAATGTGTGTGCACATGCCCCATCACCTCTTCCAGCGCATGCGGGCCGGTCACAGCCAATACGCTGGGGTGGGCACCGGTCACGACATCTTTTTTCGCGCCCAGACAGCCGGTCACAATCACTTTGCCATTTTTGTTTAATGCCTCGCCAATCGCATCCAGTGACTCCTGCACGGCTGAATCGATAAAGCCACACGTGTTAACCACCACCAGATCAGACTGCTCGTAGCTGTTGCTAATCTCGTAGCCTTCAGCACGCAATTGCGTGAGAATACGCTCGGAATCAGACCCAGCCTTGGGGCAACCCAATGAAACAAACCCGACTTTTGGCGAACTTTGCATAGTGACTCTCTCTTAACCTTCTACCAACCATTTGGTCAGGGCAACCGAGGCCACCCCCAACACAATTAATAATAACTGACTCAATGTATCGCGCAGTGCCGTCCGTTTGTGTAACCCCGGAATCAGGTCGGCCACGGCGACATACAGCATACTGGCTGCGGCCAGACTCAGAATATAAGGCACCCAGGGCTGCACCAGATTCAGCGCTTGATAGGCCAACAAGGCCCCTATCAGGGTCGCTAGACTAGAGGCGATATTAAACAAAAAAGCTTTTTTCTTGCTGTATCCCGAATGCAGCAGAATCAAAAAATCGCCAACTTCCTGCGGGATTTCATGGGCAATGATGGCTAGGGCCGTGACCAGCCCGACTTGCAGGTCCACCATAAAGGCGGCACAAATCAATATACCATCGACAAAGTTATGAAAGGTATCACCGACCATAATCATCATGCCGCTGCGCCCGCCGTCGTGCGCATGTGCGTGGTGATGGCCGATGACGGCCGCGGGTGCAGCTTGCGGCAGCTTGAACTTGATCACGCCCTGCGGTTTGCGAGCCCCCTGTTGCTCTGGGTGCAGTTCCGGGCAATGGGCTTCATCATGCATGGCATGCATTTCACAATGCTCGCCATGACAGTGGCGCCACAGCACCAGTTTTTCCAGTGTAAAAAACAGCAGCACGCCAAACAGCATGGTGGCGGTCATGGCCTCGATGTTAGGGCTGGTTTCAATGGCGTGCGGCAGAATTTCGAGGAAGACAGCAGCCAGCAAAGCGCCAATCGCATAGCTCACCAGTAAGGGCACCCAGTGTTTTTTGGCATTGAGCGCAAACACGGCTGCCATACACACACTTAACACGCCCCCCAGCAAGCAGGCCAATACCATGCCGGTAAAGGGAGTGAGCTGTGTCAAAAGGGTCGCCAGGGCCATGGTGCAGTGTTTATCGCGAAGAGCCGCGCATTATACGTGAGTTGTCAAAAAAACAAAGCATAAACAAACAGTTACCCTGATGCAATCTGGGGGTAATTGCGCCTTTTCAGAAGCAGTAGACTTGCACTGCCTCTGGGCATTTACAGAAACTGCGCCACGATATAACCAATCACAATGCCAATCAGCAAAGCCATGGTCAGACCGCGATAGGTCAGTACATCTCGCGAATAGCCACGACGTATGGCGATATACGACATCAAATAGCCCATGGCATTCAGCAACCAGATAAAGCTGAAGCTCAACACTTTGACGATGAGTGGTCCGATCAACGGTACCAGGCCAATCAAGGCCACCAGCCAGGTAAACAACCCTGACAATACACCAATTAATACAGTGACGCCGGCCAAGACACGTGTGTCCCAATGCAGATGGAGGCCCGCGGCAAAGAGCGCCGCTAGGCCAGCGGCCAGCAGCAACATGCGCGGCGCATGATGCAGCCCGGAGGCCGCACTTGGCGTTGAAGAAGCTGGGTGACGACGCGCGCGCAATTTACTCAGCATGGCGCCCTCCCCTATAGTGCGGCAACCAGTGCAGGCAAGTCTTGCACCTGCGCGCAACTGTGCCAATGTGGTTTGCGCGCCGCCACGTCGCCGGCATACCCCCAGCTCACCAGGGCAAAACTCATACCATTGGCATCCGCAGACAAGCCGTCTTCCAGACGGTCACCCACATACAGACACTGCTCCAGCGCCAGCTGATGCGCCTGCACCACGCGGCCGATCATCTCTGCTTTGCTTTTGAGCGCTGGCGTGAAATAGTCTAGCGCATAGACCCCCTTGAACCAGGGCGTCCAGCCCAGATGCGCCATAATGCGCTCGGTCGGAAAGTAGCGCTTATTGGTCGCGATATAACAGTGGTAGCCGTGCGCATTCAACTGCTGCAACAGCGCCGGAATGCCTTCAAACACCACGGACTGCAAGCAGCCGGTCGTATCATAATGCTGCTTGAACGCCGCCGCGAGCGCGTTCAACAGGTCAGCATCCTCACTGCCAGACAAGCGCCTCAACGTCTCCATCAGCGGGGGGCCGATCACATCATGCGTCAGTGGCGTTGCGAGGGGCGTTCCGGTTGAGCTAAAGGCCAGACCAAAACATTGCAAAATACTGGGCGCTGAATCTATCAGGGTGCCGTCTAGGTCAAAAATCACATGCTGTTTCATATCAAAGGGATGCGCTTACAAGAATACTGTTAAAGAATGAACTGGCTGTGCGGACAAGCTTGGCTACGGTGACCGCCCCGCAAACCCTACTCCAGCCAAATAAAACTGGCCATGCGACCCGTTTCGCCGTCACGCCGGTAACTAAAAAAGGTCTCAGGTTCGCTGAAAGTACACCGGCCGCCACCATAGACCTGCGTGACACCAAGCGTATGAAGGCGCTGTCTGGCCAGGGTATACAGATCACCCAGCCACTTATCACCATGCGGCTGGAATGCCTGCACGGCCTGTGCATCTTTGTTTATAAATTGTGTGCGGACTTCTGCACCCACCTCAAAAGCCTGCGGGCCGATGGCAGGCCCCAACCACGCCATTAACTGCGACGCAGGCACGGGCAAAGCAGCCACAGTGGCTTCAATCACGCCATCGCACAGACTACGCCAGCCAGCATGAATGGCAGCCACGACGGTACCGGCGTTATCACATAGCAACACAGGCAGGCAATCAGCGGTCATGGTAACGCACACGACCTGGCGACGCAGGCTGAAGCTCGCATCTGCCTGTTCAACGCAGTTAGCCGCAGCCGCATCAATGACGCGTATGCCATGCACTTGATTGAGCCAGATCGGCTCACTGGGTAACAGGGCACTCAGCAACTGACGGTTAGCGGCCACCTGCGGTGTTGCATCCTGCACATGGTCACCCAGATTCAGGCTGGCATAGCGCCCCTCACTGACACCGCCCACGCGTGTGGTTTGCAATGCCCGCACCCGCGCTGGGGCCGGCCAGTCCGGCGTAATCAACGGCAGCGCGGCCATCTTTACTCTTCGTCCTCCCAGACTTCGTCGTCCAGGTCGGCATCTACATCATCGAAATCTTCGTCATCGCCCCAGTCTTCATCATCGTCACCGATAAACAGACCATTCTCATCGACATTCAAGTCGACCGGCGGCAATTCTTCCACGGCCTCGGTCACCCGCATAGCCTCAAGCAGGGCACGCATGTCGTCCGCCAAGTCAATCTGCCACTCCATGGCTTCATTGGTGACCGGGTGAATGAGACCCAGTTTGATGGCATGCAAGGCCTGACGCTTGAAATGCGAGATGACTTCGCGCAATTCCAGACTCATCATCTTGTGCGGAATGATATTGCCTATGCCATACATAGGGTCACCCACCATGGGTGCTTTTAAGTGCTGCAAATGCACGCGAATCTGGTGCGTACGCCCGGTTTCGAGGTTGCAGCGCAAATAGGTATTGGTGCCAAACCGCTCCAAAATCTCATAGTGGGTAATGGCGGGACGCCCCCGTCTGATCACAGCCATTTTGGTACGATGATGCGGGTGACGGCCAACCGGTTGATCGACCTTGCCATTGCGCCACAACTGGCCCCACACGATAGCGCGATACTCACGTTTGACGGTTCTGGCTTGCAACTGACGCACCAGGCTGGTTTGCGCCTCCAGTGTCTTGGCAACCACCAGCAGGCCACTGGTATCTTTGTCTAGCCGATGCACAATGCCCGCGCGCGGCACCTCTTTGAGGGCAGGCCAATGAAACAGCAAGGCATTGAGCAAGGTGCCACTCCAATTACCTGCTGCAGGGTGCACCACCAGTCCGGCAGGCTTGTTGATCACGATTAGCGCATCGTCTTCATACACCACATCCAGTGGGATATCCTCGGGTTCGAACGCATTTTCCTGTGCATTTTTGGGTGGCGTAATCGCCAGCTGCTCGCCGCCCCAGACTTTGGTTTTGGCAGTAGGCACCTTGCCATCCAGCAGCACCAGTCCCTCTTTGATCCAGGTCTGCAAGCGGCTACGCGAATGGTCCGGCAACATTTGCTGCAAAGCCAGATCCAGACGCTGCCCGCCGAGGTGGGTAGGTACAGCCAGTTGTAAAGGGGCGCTTTCTTTCATATTTTCAAACAGCATCAGTTATAATGCCTTGAGTTTCCTTTGATAAAACAACATTAAAACAACATGCCTCGCATTTTACCGCTTAACACCCTGTTCACGCGTGCTTTTATTTTAATTGCTGCGCTGGCCCTGAGTGCTTGTGCCATTTTCGGCAATCCGAATCCACCGGATGAAACCAAAGGCTGGAGCGAGCAACGCATTTATGCCGCTGGCCAGGAAAAAATGCTGGACAAAAACTACGACAAGGCCATCGAGTACTTCAAAAAGCTGGAGGGGCGATATCCGCATGGTGTCTACGCCACACAATCCCAGCTGGAAGTTGCCTACGCTTATTATAAAAAGACTGAGCCAATACTTTGCCTGTCTGCAGTAGACCGCTTTATCAAGCTGCACCCCAATCACCCCAATCTGGACTATGCCTACTACTTGAAAGGGCTGGCGACCTTCAATGAGCGCGGGATCATCGAAAAATATACCAAGCAGGAAATCAATGACCGCGATCCTAAAACCTTGCGCGTATCGTTTAACGCATTCAAAGAACTGGTCGAGCGTTTTCCTAGCAGCCGCTATCACAAGGATGCCACGCAGCGCATGATTTATCTGGTGAATACGCTGGCCATGCATGAGATGCATGTGGCACGTTATTACATGCAACGCAAAGCCTATGTGGCCGCAGTGAACCGCTCCAGATACGTGCTGGAAACTTACCCTAACTCCAGTTCAGTCGAAGATGCCCTGGTGACCCAGATCAGCGCCTATGACGCCATGGAGCTGACCGACCTCAAAAATGACACCTTGCGCATTTTGAAGACCAACTACCCTGAGAACCCGATGGTGACAGGCAAGATTAACGAGGATGAAAAAGTGTGGTGGAAGTTCTGGGAAAGTCTGTATTAATTCAGAAGCCCGCCCCATAAAAAAACGCCAGTCATGCTGGCGTTTTTTTATGGGGCACGTTATAGATGTGATCCTTCAACCAGCCGCTGCAGCTTATCTTTAACCCGTGCATCAAATTGATCGCGCAGAATCAGGTGACGCTCGTGGGTCCCCCTAGAGATCACATCTACACCATCATGCGCTTCAACAGCAAAGGTCAGCTTGCGACCCTCTATGGCCAGTAGCTCGACAGAAACGATGATCGTCAGCCCCGGCGGGGTCGGCGCCTGATGACTGACATTGATATGCGTGCCCAAAGTCTGCTCCCGCGGCCAATCAAGGTAAGGATGTATGGCCTTGATACAAGCCCATTCCAGCAAACCCACCATAAAGCCGGTGGCAAATACTTCGGGCATGGCCACAAACTCTTCAGCCTCGGGATAGAGGGCCGGCACTGTTTTTGAGGCAGGTACGCTATAACGGTGTTGATAACGCAATCCGACAGTCAGTTGTGCTTGCATGGCTATTCATTCTGATGAAGCGCGACGGAGTCGATATTGCCATACATATAAAGCGACCCCAACCCCTAAATTAAGACTGGCCTGCAGCACGGGCAAAAACAGGAAGATCAAGCCACTTTGTGCATCGGGATTCAGCCACAAGGTTTGCAGATACATCCAAGTGGCCACACAGACCTCAAACACGGCAAAACCAAGCCAGAGCCTTCTAATGCGAGGATGCGCAAAGAACCAGTGTCCAGCCAACAAGGTCACGTAAGGCAACACCGTCCACAAAGTCATGAGTAGGCCGGTTCGGCTGCCAAGAAAACGCAGCCCCATGGCGGCATAAACTTCGAAGCCAAGCGCTACCAGCGCCCCGATGAGGGCGGTCAGCATCAGTGCCGGAAACTGTCGCCATGCGTTCATCAATCAATGTCCTCGTCTGTTGAATAAATGAACCGTGCACCCTTTGCCGAAAGCCAGGCTACTTGCTCTCAGGCGGCTCCTGCTCCGAAATCAGCAGCTGCTGATGATCGGTTTTCAGGTAAAAAGTGCCATTTTGATCGACCTGAATGGCGCGAATGCGATAGCCGCTCAACACCGGTTCAGCATAGGCCAAGGCAGCCCCCTCTTTACGCACACGATACAAGGTGGTGTTACCCATGCCCGCGACAAATAAATCATTATCCCAAAAGTCATTTCTGCCCGTGGCTGGATACTTGACCAGCGGCCCGATACCAATGGAGGGGACAAAAGTCATCGCC
>CAYTIV010000070.1:0-9611 GCA_964437895.1 uncultured Methylotenera sp. | reverse complement strand
TGCCACTGAGAGATTGGAAACCTGCACTAAACAGGTTTACCATACAGTTCGAGGAGAGAATGCCTCGGCAGTAATCAACCGCCGTTTACACAAAATTCAGGACACCCTCGGTCAAGGATACGCAGTTATGGGTGGTCAAACCCCGCATCGGCCTAGAGGGCATCAGTGGCTTGAATACAGTGATCTCGGGGGCCTATATTCAATTGCAGCCCGGCAAGAGTCAGGACGAGACCGCACAGTTTACCGTCTTGGATCAGCCGCCCATCTCGTTGAATGGCGCGCAGGGCGTACACATCAACCTAGTTGGTAATGTTGGCAACGCCTTGCGTGTGGGTGATCCAGTCACCTATCAAGGCTTGCGCGTCGGTCGCGTGGTCAGCGCCACGTTTGACCCCAAACAGCGGACCATGCAGCACGAGCTATTCATAGAGCACCCTTACGATGTCCTGGTGACTGAAAACAGTCGGTTCTGGACCACCGTCGGCATCGATCTCAAACTGGACTCTGAGGGCTTTAAAGCCAATGTGCCTACCATGGAGTCGCTCATCGCCGGTGGCGTCAGTTTTGGCCACCGCGATGAGCAGCCCATGGGTAAACCGGTCGTCTCGGAAACCACGTTTGAGTTGTACGCCAATGAAGAAGCGGCGCGACAGCAAACCTACGACCAGTATCTGCCCTATGTGCTGCTGGTCGATGATACGGTGCGCGGGCTAAGCAAAGGAGCGCCGGTCGAGTTTAGAGGTCTGCGCGTGGGCACGGTGGTCAGCGTGCCCTGGAAATTCAACTCGCCTGAGCGTAAGAGAGACTTTCGCTATGCCATTCCGGTATTGATTCATCTGGAGCCCGGCCGTCTGGCCGATAATGGGCAGGCCGACCTCAAAGAATGGCAGTCACGCATGGCACATATGTTGAAACACGGCCTGCATGCCACGCTTAAGTCTGGCAATCTGCTCACAGGCTCGCTGTTTGTAGACCTCAATATGGGGCTGCATGCCAAAAGTGTCTATCACCGCGCGCAGTTTGAAAGCTTGCCGGTGTTGCCTACCAGTGCCACCGGCCTCGCCCAGTTGGAGCAAAAACTGTCAGACCTGCTGGATAAACTCAATCGCCTGAATGTAGAACCTGTACTGGCCGGCCTCGATAAAAACCTACAGCAGTCGGAACTGACCATGCGTGAGATTCGCAGCTTGAGTCAGCAGGTGAACCAGTTCGTGTCACAACCTGCATTTCAGCAAATGCCTACCAGCCTCAATCAGACCATGCAGGAGCTCAGACAAACCATGCAAGAGATGCGCACCACCTTGCAAGGCGTTGCGCCAGACTCGCCAGCCTATCAGCAGCTGACCACCACCCTGCAGCAGCTAGACAAAGTGCTACGCGAAGTGCAGCCACTGGCACGCACGCTCAACGAACAGCCCAATGCACTGCTCTTTAATCGTCAGCCCGGACAAGATCCGGTGCCACACCCACCGGTCACGCCATGAGGAAGTTCTCCATGATGCACATGCTGTCTACACGCAGCCTCGCCCTGCTGCCCACCCTCATGCTTTGCGCCTGCCTCAGCACGCATGCCCCCATCCACACCGAGCGCTACCATTTGCCTGAGGTCACACCGCTTGGCGTAGTCTCTGCGCCTGCACAAAGCCTGGTGCTAGAAAAACTCCAGCTGGCAGATATTTTAGATAGCGACCGCATCGTGATGCAGATGGATGACGTTAGCCTGCAAACGACGCGAGATCACCTGTGGGCCGCCCCCTTGTCAGAAGAGCTCACCACGGCCATACACGCCCGCCTTGCCTCGCGCCTGCCGCAAGTACGCATCACCGCCCCGGACCCGGGGCAGGTCAGCCCCCCCAGCCTGCACATCTCTATCGCGCAGTTTCAAGGCACGATGCAGGGCTATGCCGTGCTCAGCGGGGAGTGGCAATGGCGCGCCTCAGCACAAAGCGTGGTACAGCGTCAGCACTTTAGCTTTACGACCGCCCTGACGGACAGCGGCTACCCGGCGCTGGTGCGGGCGCTGGGCCAAAATCTGGATTTGCTAAGTGACCAGTTGGCGCGCACCTTAACTAAGGCTGCGCCAGCCTCAGCGCCCTCCTCCGCTATTGGCCAGTGACCGACTTGGTTATCCACGCAGGTATTCAATCTGCCACACGTTAGTTAGTAATTCTTTGCGTTTTTTAATGCTTTTGCCGCAACGGGCCGTTGGCGATTTTATGTACACTCCTTCGTTATTTGAAATTTTGTGGATACTTTGGCGTGGGACGCTCTCTCCTCTGGATACTGATCGCCGTATGGGTCACCCTGCTGCCGCAAGCCTTTGCACAGCCTATGCTGCTGGGCACGACTTGTATGAACAGCAGCGGTGCAGTCATCGCCAACATTCCACTGCAAGGCGGTAAGTTTGTCTGCCAGAGCGTGTTAAAAATCTCCGCGGCCGATCAATACGTCATCGACTTCAAAAACACCTCCACCATCGCCCGCTTTCAGCATGAGCTTACCGACAGCGCGCAACACACCCGTATTCTCAAAGGTGGGCTCACTAGCCAAGAGTCAGACCCTTTTTTGCTCAGGCATGGCAGAAGCCTCTACCTGACCCCGGGCACTTATCGACTCACCACCTGGCTACAGTCACCCTATTATCTGGCGCAACCTGAGATTTTTGTCTCAGACCTGCGCAGCTATCAGCAACAGGTGCAGCTGAGCACAGGGCTCAGCCTGCTACTGCTAGGCATATTGGCCGGCATATTCACCTACTATGGCGCGATTGGCGTGGCGCAGGGCCACCAGACCGAGCGCATGTATGCCCTGTTTATTCTCGGCAACCTGTTATTTCAAAGTGCCGCACTCGGCGTATGCAAGCAGTTGTTTGATGGCCACTGGTTTTACCTGACCAGCCTGCCTATCCTGCTGTCCAATTTGGCCTACATCAGTTTTGTCTGTCACTTGCTGGGCATACAGCCCCAGCATCACACCCGGCTCTATCAGTGCTCACTGCTGGCCCGTGCCGGCCTGCTCATTCTGTTGGGCTTCGCCATGCTATTCCCTAACTGGATGCTGGAAATGGCCAGACTGGGTGTTGCCATCTTTCTGCTATTCGGTCTGACCTGCGGCGTTAGCTTGGCACTGCAAAAATACACGGTCGCTAGGCTTTATCTGCTGGCCATCAGTGTCTTTTGTATTTTGGGCGGCCTCAGCATCACGGCCGAGCGGCTCAGCTCCAGCGTCTGGACCATAGAGCAACTGGGGCTGATCGCCGTGGCGGTAGAAGCGATTCTGCTGTCATTGCTGGTGGCCTATCAAATCCATCGTCTACACACTGAAAAAGAACATATGCTGCTGGAGCTACAAAGCACACGTTCGCTGGCCATGACAGACCGACTGACCGGTATCCCCAACCGTCATGCGCTCGAAAATCAGATGCTGCAGTTTCCCGAGCATGGTTGCCTGATGTTTCTCGACATGGACAACCTCAAGCACGTCAATGACCAGTTTGGCCATGAAGCGGGTGATCAATTGCTTAAATCATTCAGCCAAACACTGAGCCACAAACTGGATACGCATGGTCAGCTATACAGGCTGGGCGGCGATGAATTTGCCATCGTCTGCCATGAAGATGATGTTGAATGGTGTCAGCACCAGCTTGAATACACGCATTTGTCACTCGAAAAAGAAGGCTTTGTCGACGCCGGCACCAGCGTAGGGATTGTCTTTTATCACGAAGCCAGTAATACTGAAGACCTGATGCGCATTGCCGACAAACGCATGTATGCCGACAAGCGCAATCGCAAGAACCGCAAGGAAATGCGGCACGTGCTGGCCAGCTAAACCCGGCGAGAGTACAGCGTACTCAGCGCGGATGTCGCCACATCAGGTCATGGGCCATGCCGCCAAGCGCTGGCGTGGCCAACCCCAGTATCCGCTGCCGCCTTGCGCCCCCTAGAGACCGGCCCCAACCACGAGCCCACCATGCCATTACTGACTGCCCTGCTTATACTCATTGTCAGCGCCCGCTTGCTGGGGCAGCTTTTTAAGCGCTTTAAACAGCCCGCCATTATCGGTGAAATGCTGGCCGGCGTGATTCTCGGCCCTAGCCTGCTAGACATGATTGCCCCGACCCCTGCCTTATCCGGCATCTCAGAGTTCGCGGTGTTTTTGATCGTGCTTTCGGCAGGGCTGGAGATGAACTTCAAAGAGGTCGTGGACTCCATGCGCGGCAAAGGCGTGGTCATTGCCCTGCTCGGCTTTATTCTGCCCCTCACTGGCGGCATTCTGGTCGGCATCAGCTTTGGTCTGGATGTCAGCCGCACCATCTTTCTCGGCCTCTGCGTCTCCATCACTGCCTTGCCGGTCACGGTGAGCATCCTGCAAAGCTTCAAGCTGCTCGACTCCAATATCGCCCGTTACGCGGTCGCCACCGCTATTTTTAATGATGTGGCCGCTCTGATGGTGCTCGGGGTCATGCTTAATCTGCCTGAGCAAAAGTCGTTTCGGGCCGTAGGCAATGCCATTTTTCACGCCAGCTGGAAGCTTATTTTATTAATCGTGCTCATTGTCAGTGTCAGCCTGATCATCAAAAAAGTGATAGAGCAAGGCATCCATATTGCGCAGCTGTCGGAAAGGCTGGTGAACTGGATAGGCAACGAAGCCCTGTTTGGCCTGCTATTACTGCTGGTGCTAATCTTTGGCTCTGTGAGTGCCGCGCTGGGGTTTCATTTTGTCATTGGCGCCTTCTTTGGCGCCCTACTCATAGACCGCACCTTCTTTATGCCGCATCGTTATCAGGAGCTTGAGCTGACGCTGCGCTCGATTGCCGGCGGCTTTTTGGCGCCCGTATTCTTTGCCTATCTGGGGCTGGAGTTCAAGGTACAGGTGATTGATTCATTCTGGTTTGTGGCCGTGGTGTTGCTTGTCTCTATTGTGACCAAGATTTTGGCCGGTTGGCTGGGTGGCCGACTGATTGGCCTCTCCAGAAGTGATGCGCTCGGCATAGGCTTTATTCTCAACGGACGCGGCGTCATGGAACTGGTGATTGCCAGCATTGCCTACGAACGTGGGTTTATTGGCCAAGACCTGTTCTCGGTGCTGGTATTGATGGGCGTCGTCACCACCATGATCACGCCCTTGATGTTCCGCAAATGGGTGATGCCGCATCTTAGCGCCTGACAGACGACCGCCTACAGGTCTATTGACATCAATTCACAAAAGGAGAACACTAGCTAACAACGGCCATTTAAATGACTGGATACTTTTTGCGCGCCAAAAATACAACCTCAACGCCCTCCATCGCTCATACCAAATCTGAGCGTATCGGGCCATTGACGGTCAAAGAGCAAAACCAGTTACTCAACCTGCAACGCACCATCCTCGAAGCGATTGCCCGTGGTGCCGATCACCGCGAGGTGATTAATCAAACCTGTCATCTGGCAGAGTCGCTGCTACCCAATGCTGTGAGTTCTGTGATGCTCATGGATGATAAACATGAGTGCCTCAATGTTTATGCCGCCCCCAGCCTCACCTCGGCGCAAGTCGCCAAGCTTAACGGCCTGCGGCCAAGCCCCGGTGGCGGCTCCTGTGGCAATGTCATCTACCAGAAAAAAGTGCAGTACGTCAGCAACACGCTCACCGATGAGCGCTGGCAGGACATCCGCCATCTGGCCAATGAATTCAATATCATGGCCTGTTGGTCTATCCCCATTTTCTCCTCACAGGACAAAGTGATAGGCACCTTTGCCCTCTCTAGCTTTGAGCACCGTGAGCCTAGCCAGTTTCACCGCCTGTTGCTCGAAAGCTGTTCATCCATCATCGGCATTGTGCTTAATGGCAGCAAAGATGAAGAGAGCCTGCGCCAGTACGAAAAAGTGTTTGAGGGCAGCGAGCAAGGCATCATGGTGACCGATGCCAATCTGGTCATTCTGACGGTGAACCCCGCGTTTACCAAAATGCTGGGCTATACGGTAGAGGATGCCAGAGGCAACAGCCCCAAAATGCTCTCCTCCGGCCTACATGAGCGCAGCTTTTATCATCACATGTGGGAGAGTATCCGTAACTTCGGCCACTGGCGTGGCGAAATCTGGAACCGCCGCAAAAACGGTGAGATTTTCCCCGAGTGGCTTTCGATTGCCGAGGTCAAAAACAAAAATGGCGTGGTGACGAATTATGTCGGCACCTTTAGTGATTTAAGCGACCTCAAAAGCGCGCAAAAAGAGATTCAGTACCTGTCATCGCACGATGCCCTCACCGGCCTGCCTGACATCGCTCTGTTCCGCGACCGCCTGGAAAATGCCATCTCTATCGCTGTGGGCGCCAACACCAGCATAGGCGTGCTGGCGCTCAATTTAGATAACTTCAAGTTTCTCAATGACTCTTTAGGCTATGCCGCTGGCGACAAACTGTTGCGATTGTTTGCCGAGCGCCTGAAAGCCTGTTTGCGTGATACCGACAGCATCTGCCGCCATGGCGGCGACGAGTTTATTATCCTGCTCAACAATATGCAGGACGAAGAGTCCATCAGCTATATTGTGGATACGCTGCTCAATGAGATCTCATCGCCCTTTGCCTTTGCTGGCAGCAACATCTCCACCTCTTGCTCAATCGGCGTGGCGGTCTACCCCACCGATGGCAATGACTTTGAAAAACTGTTTGGCAGAGCGCGTAAAGCCATGTCACAGGCCAAAGAAGATGGCCGCAATACAGCCCGCTTTTTTACCGAAAAACTCAACAACGACAGCCTGCATTACCTGAGCATTGCTTACGGCTTGCGTGAGGCCTTGGCGCACCAGCAGTTTGAGTTGCATTACCAGCCGCAGATCAACCTCAAAACCGGTGCCGTGGTTGGCGCCGAGGCCCTCATCCGCTGGCGTCATCCGCAAAACGGCATGCAGCCTCCCGGCCAGTTTATCGCCATTGCCGAGCAAACCGGCCTGATTGTTGAAATCGGAGAATGGGTGATAGAAGAAGCCTGTAAGCAAGCCATGGCCTGGCAAAAGAGCGGGCTGCCGCCACTGATAGTGGCCGTGAACGTGTCTGCCGTACAATTCAGGCGCGGCAATCTGGCCAAGGTGATTATCAAGGCGCTCGAAAAAACCGGGTTGTCTGCGCAACTGCTAGAGATCGAACTCACCGAATCCATCCTGCTGGAAGACATCGACCACCTGCTCGCCCAGCTGGATACGCTCAAACAACTGGGCGTGAAACTCTCCATCGATGACTTTGGCACCGGCTACTCCAGCCTGGCTTACCTGAAAAAATTCAACATTGACCGGCTCAAAATCGACCAGTCATTTGTGCGGGATATCAATACCGACCCTAACGATGCCGCGATTGTGCGCGCCATCGTCCAAATGGCACACACCCTCAATCTGGATGTGATTGCCGAAGGCGTAGAAGATGAAGCCATGCTCAAACACCTGCGCGAATCGGGCTGCGACGAGGTACAAGGCTACCTGTTCTCAAGGCCCCTGCCCGCAGAGGCCTTTGCCGAGTTTATGGCAAACAGCCTGATCACGCCTCCGCTGCGTTAACGGTGGGCGCGCAGGCGCTCACCATGGTGTGCGCCAGGCCATTACCGCTCATCCAAGCGCCCTCGACCTTGCCGCCATTAAGCCAGTCACCACACAAGCCCAGCTGCTGCGCCGAATCCCAGGCATAGCCTAGATCCAAGGCTTGCTCACAATCGGCATACCGCCAGCGATGAATACTGTACGCATCAGGGGCCTGGCCACCCAAAGCCTCAAACGCTGCCAGCATCTCCTGCGCCACCGCCTCTGGTGCGCACTCTAGGTTGGCCTCAGACCATACCGCACTGCCATGCAATGCCCACACCTCTTTAACCGGGCCAGCGGCTGTTAAACGGCCGGGCTTGCTACTATCGCGCGCCAGCCATGACAACGGGCCTGCATTCACAAACACACCATCAAACGGCAAATTGAGCGGTTGCGCGTAGCGCGCCATCAAAGCCCAACAGCCACGCATTTTTAAGCCCGCTGCCAGCGAGTGAAACGCGGTATGCCCAGCCAGTAAAGCCGCAGCCTGCGGCGCCGGAATCGCCAGCACCACCTTATCAAACACCTGCGGATACACGCCATGCTCTTTGCTTTGCACTCGCCACTGGCCGTTACTCAAGCTGATGGCAGTGATGGTGTGTTCTAGCTCAACGGTCAATGATTCCGCCATTTGGCGGGCCGGGCTCGTGTTTCTGGGCACCCCCACATAACGCACCTTGCCAGCGGCCTTGGGCGTGAGCGCAGAGCCCTCAGTTTCAAACAGGCGCGCCTGCCACTCAGCCACCACCCCCGCCTGTTGCCATTTGGCAACCTGCGCCGCAAATTCGGGCGTACTCACCGTAAAATACTGTGCGCCATGGTCGCACTGCCACCCTTCGCCCGTGCGCGTAGAGACGCGCCCAGAAGGGCCACGGCTCTTATCAAACACCGTGACCAAAAAACCCGCCTGCTGCAAGTGATGGCTACACGCCAACCCTGCCATGCCTGCACCAATAACTGCAATATTCTTCACAACTGCCACCCTTGTTTCCATACATCACTATTTTGCAGATCACGCCACGGCATCACCTGCTTGCGCTTAGTCATCACTGCCTCCAGCTCAACCGCCTCAATTACCTGGCTTTCTGGGTCAGGTTTAATCAACTGCGTCACCATAAAATGTTTTTCTTTAAGCACAGGCTTCACTGCGGTCCATTTGGAATGCAGCAGCTTTTGTGGATTTATCTTAATAATATTTTTATACACATTTTTAAGACCGCCTACCACGCAATATGTTTCCCCCTCCAAACAGGGGATTGACAGATAAAGACAGGAAAGCTAATTTCATTTTATTTCAATTACTTATCAATACATCAGGGAGAATCAAATGCATTATGGAAAGCTTTTTAAAACCTTAGGACAAGTTGCCGTCCTATTTTCAATGATTGCCAGCACACCTTCAGAGGCCGCAGTATTTTCAGTGTTTGGTAATATTGAGTTTGTCGCAAACGGATCCGATGTCAGCCAGCTAGCTGGTCAAACCATCCGGGATACACTCAACAGCCAATATGCTGGATTTACCGTGGATATTGATACCACAGTGCCAGACACCAACAGTGCTACAAACCAAATAGAGCTGCGCAACGCAGTGACCTCAACCGCTGTGATTGGTAACACCAGCCTTGCCCTTGCAAGCAGCCCATGCCTGAATCTCAACATTGATTGCCGTGTGACCTCCATCAAAGATGCATTTAACATCAACTTTGATTCACAACTGATCAGCAGCCAACTACACAGCACGTCTGCGCTCGGTGTTAATGGCGTCCTCAGCTTTTTTATTAACACCAGCGGGCAAGATTTATTCGTGTTTGCGAGACAAAAAGTAATTGACCCATTTGACGGCAATACAACCGTCAACTTCTCGGTGTTTTACACTGATGCTGACAATGGCTTTGGCACGCAACGGGTCAATTTCCAACTGTCAAACATCACCGCAACCCCCGTTCCAGAGCCTGAAACCTATGCCATGTTTGGCTTAGGTTTAATGTTTATTATTCGACGCAAACTGACACAGCGTTAACGCTTATCGGCTAATAATAAAAACTCCCGTTCAAAAGGAGTATTCAG
>CAYTIV010000069.1:0-9709 GCA_964437895.1 uncultured Methylotenera sp. | reverse complement strand
CAATACACCGTGCCCATGGGCTTTTCGTGGCTGGTGATTACCGTGGGCATGCTGGTTGTGACGCTTGGGTTGAGTTTGGTGATCGGCATCACAACCAGCATGCCCACGGTCATCACCAGCCACGAAATCCCCATGGGCACGGTGTATTGCAGCATGCCGGCAATACTGGACTTGATGGCTTTGACCAAGGGATACCCATTGAGCGCAATCAGCATGGGTGCAAACCAGGTAGCAATAAAGAGCGGCAACAGCAATAACAGCACTTTGACGATGAATGACAGCGTGTTCTCAATAAACTGGGTCATTTGCGACTCGGTCATGCCGACCTTGGTGGGCGCATGCGAGATCAGCGAGGCCAGCTCACTGCTGAGCAAAAAGGTCGCCAGCACGGCATAGACCAGACAACTGGCGCCCAGCAGCATGAGCGGACGAATATTGTGCTGCAATTGCTGCCAAACTTCTCGGGGAGACATCTGGCCCTGTAGATCGACCTGACGATAGAGCATAACCACCAAGGCCATGCACACCGGCCAGATCACCACCGATACCAGCCCGAGAAATCCCAGCAGAGGCAATGAGGGCAACACCATAAAAATCACAATGTACGCCAATGAGCACAACATCCAGATATGGGGTTGTGTTCTAAACAGTGCCAGGCTTTCTTTGACCCAACGCACCCCGCGCTGGCTACCGGTTTCTGTCATGTGTGTCCCTTTTATATTTCTGTGTATTAAATCAAAACTTTGCGGTTAAGCAGGATGCGCTCGAAATGCGCAGGATCTTTGGCATGGGTCAACTCGCCGGCCACCGGATAGTAAAAATCGTACAGGCGAGAGAGCCAGAAGCGCAAGGCTGCGCGGCGCAATAATGCCGGCCAGTGCGCTTTTTCAGCCGAAGTGAATGGCCGCACAGACTGATAAGCATTCATGAACGTGGCCAGTTTCTCGTCAACGAAACTGCCGTGGGCATCCACACACCATTCGTTGACAGCAATCGCCACATCGTAAGCCAGCACGTCATGGCAGGCATAATAAAAGTCGATAAACCCGCCCAGCGCATCGCCATCAAACAACACGTTGTCGCGGAACAGGTCGCCATGAATCACGCCATGCGGCAAGCCGGACAAGTCCAGCCCATGCTGAAACTCGAGTTCTTCTTGCAACAGATGCTGCTGCACCGGGGCCAGTTTGGGCATGACCTGTTGCGCGGTCATCACACGCCACCCCTGTCCGCGCTGGTTGTGAGACTGCTCGTGAAAGGCCATGCCTGCCACATGCATGCGCGCCAGTGTCAGCGCTACGGCTTCAATCTGCTTCAGATTAGGCTGACTGACGTCACTGCCTTTGAGGCAGCTCACCATGAGTGCAGGCTTGCCATGAATGCGATGCAAGGCGGTGCCATCAGTGTCTGTGATCGGCCGTGGGCACAGAATGTCATGCCGCGACAAATGCGACATCAGGTGCACAAAATATGGCAGCTCATCAAAATCGTTTTTTTCAAACACCGTCAGCACAAAACGGGACTGATTGGTTTCAACGAAGTAATTGGTATTGGTAATGCCGGCCGCAATGCCACGTAGCGTAAGCAACTCGCCGACATTAAAAGGCGTCAGCCATTGACGCACTTCATCCAGACTCAGGGTAGTAAAAACAGACATGTCATTAAGCACCTGCCCTTACGGACAGGTTAAGAATCAGAAACGGAATAAAATCCACTTGGGAACAGACAGCGGGCGGGTCGGGCCATCATGCACCCAGTCGCCGTTCCGGTCTTCACGGTGCAGGTAATAGGACTTGCCGCTCGGAGGGGTCACTTTAACCATGTACACCTCACCATTCAGGCTGTACTCCTCGATATCATTCTCGCCATCCTTGCGCTTAGCAACACTGGGCTGATCGATAGGCTGACCTTCAATCACCTTGGGTGGTGGCGGAACATCCTCCAGCAGCTCAGCATCTTTGGGCGCTGCGGCCCATGCCGGCATCGCCATCAGTGCGGCACTCATAGCAGCCAGTAACAATCGGGAAAAATCACGCATGGAGAACTCCTTGGTCAGTGGCGTCTATTCTAGCAAAAACCCATGCCTTGTCGCCAACTACACACATAATAAACTTTGATGGCAATCGTATTGCCGCGCCCGATTACAGGTACATCTGCATTTTGCGTTCGGCCGGCGTCAACTCAAAGCCTGTAGTCTCATAATGTTTGAAAATGGCATCGACGATGTGTTGCGGCTCATCAATCACCTGAATCAGGTCCATGTCCCCCGGAGAAGCCATGCCCTCTGCCACCAGCGTATTGCGCAACCAGTCCACCAGTCCGCCCCAGAACTGGCTACCCACCAAAATAATGGGGATCTTGCGGCTTTTGCCGGTTTGCACCAGCGTAATGGCCTCCATCAACTCATCCAAGGTGCCAAAGCCGCCCGGCATCACAACAAACGCACTGGCGTATTTAACAAACATGACCTTGCGCATGAAGAAATACTTGAAGCTGATCCCGATATCCTGATAAGGGTTACCGTGCTGCTCGAAAGGCAGCTTGATGTTGAGACCGACGCTGGCCCCACGCCCCGGAAACGCGCCTTTGTTGGCGGCCTCCATAATGCCGGGCCCGCCGCCAGAAATGACACTAAACCCGGAATCGGACAGCAAACGTGCGATTTCTTGGGTGCGCAAATAGTAGGGATGATCGGGCTTGGTACGGGCACTGCCAAAAATCGACACAGCCGGGGTAATCGCCTTCAGGTTCTCGGTCGCACCGACAAACTCGGCCATGATCTCAAAGGCATGCCAGGATTCATGGTTGGCATCATCGCCATTGAGCAATTCGGGCTCGACCATGGTCGGCAGCTTGGGGTTGGTCATTCTTCTGTCCTTCTTCACACAAACCAAATTAGTGTACATGAACTCGCTTTGAAATGCGTAAAATACGCCATTGATTTGACTCAAGAGAACAGACGATGAAAACCTTGCTTCTAGTAGATGGCTCCAGTTACCTCTACCGTGCCTTTCATGCCATGCCGGATTTGCGCAACTCGGCCAATGAACCGGTCGGCGCGATCCAGGGGGTGTTGAACATGTTGCGCCGCTTGCACAAGGACTACCCTTCAGAGTACAGCGCCTGTGTGTTCGATGCCAAGGGCAAGACCTTCCGCGATGAACTCTATCCTGAGTACAAGGCCAACCGTGCCAGCATGCCGGATGATTTGCGTGTTCAAATTGAGCCCCTGTACGAAACCATACGCGCCATGGGCTGGCCACTGATCATTGAAGAAGGTGTCGAAGCCGACGATGTGATCGGCGCCTTGGCCAAACAGGCCGAGCAACAAGGCATACGCACCATCATCTCCACCGGCGACAAGGACATCACGCAACTGGTCAATGCGCATATCACGGTGGTCAACACCATGCGCGACGCGTTCCGCAAAACCGATGATGTGCTCGATGAAGCCGGGGTGGAAAACAAGTTTGGCGTCCCGCCCGCTAAAATCATTGACTACCTGACCCTGGTTGGCGATACCGCCGACAATGTGCCCGGCGTGGAAAAAGTGGGGCCCAAAACCGCGGTCAAATGGCTTACCGAGTATGGCACGCTAGACAACATCGTTGCCCACGCAGACCAGATCAAGGGGGTGGTGGGAGACAATCTGCGCAAAGCCCTGCCCTGGTTGCCTACCGCACGCGAACTCATCACCATCCGCTGCGATGTGGGTATCCGCGAACATCTGGATGAACTGGTGCCTCAACCCCCAGACAAAGCCAAACTGCTGGCGCTGTTTGACCACTTTGAGTTCCGCTCCTGGAAGCGCGATCTGGATAAACTACCCGACGACGCCACAACGGCTGCCAGCGAGCCGACGGCAAGGGCAGCCACCCTCGCCGATGCCGAGCCGGATAAGCTCCCGCCGGCGTACACGCCAGATACCCGCCGTCAATATCACACCATTCTCAACGCGGCCGATCTCGACCAGTGGCTGACAAAACTACAACAGGCCGCCCTGATCTGTTTTGATACGGAGACCACCTCGCTGGACCCCATGCAGGCAAAAATCGTCGGCGTCTCGTTCAGTGTCACCCCGGGCGAAGCGGCTTATGTTCCGCTCACTCACGACTATTTTGACGCCCCCGAACAGCTGCCGTTGGCGCCGACACTGGCCAAATTGAAACCCCTGCTCGAAAACGCAGAGATCAAAAAAGTCGGCCAGAATCTTAAGTACGATATGCACGTACTGGCCAATCACGGCATCCAGTTACAGGGCGTCGCGCACGATACGCTGTTGCAGTCTTATGTATTTGAGAGCCACAAAGGCCATGGCATGGACGAGCTGAGTGAACGCCATTTGGGCATCACCCCCATCAGCTACGAAACCGTGGCGGGCAAAGGCGCTAAACAGGTCAGCTTCAGTCAGGTGACCATAGAACAGGCGGCCGAATACGCAGCAGAGGATGCCGACATCACGCTGCAATTGCATCAGGCCTTGTATCCGCAGGTCAGCGCCTCAGACAAGTTGCAGTTCATCTATGCGCAGCTGGAAATGCCCAGCATGCAGGTCCTGCAGCGCATGGAGCGGCAAGGCGTGTTAATCGACAGCCACATGCTGAACCGTCAGAGTAATGAAATCGGCCTGCGCCTGATGGAGATTGAAAAAGAGGCATACACACTGGCGGGACAACCGTTCAATCTGGGCAGCCCCAAACAGTTGCAGGAGATTTTATTTGGCAAACTGGGCATCAAGCCACTGAAAAAAACGCCGTCTGGCGCCCCCTCTACCGATGAGGACGTGCTGCAAGAGCTGGCGCTGGATTACCCCCTGCCCAAAGTCATTTTGGAACACCGAAGTTTAGCCAAGCTGAAGTCGACCTATACCGACAAGCTGCCCAAAATGATTAACGCACACACCGGCCGGGTACATACCAGCTACAACCAGGCCGTGGCCATCACCGGCCGTTTGGCAAGCTCGGACCCTAACCTGCAAAACATCCCGGTGCGGACCGCCGAAGGACGTCGTATTCGCGAGGCCTTTATCGCCCCCGCGGGTGCGCATATCGTGTCTGCCGACTATTCTCAGATTGAACTACGCATCATGGCCCACCTGTCGCAGGATGCCGGCATGCTCAATGCGTTTGCTAATAACGAAGATATCCACCGCGCCACGGCGGCCGAGATCTTTGGCGTGGAAAAATCGGCGGTAGATCAGGAACAACGCCGCTATGCCAAAGTGATTAACTTCGGGCTGATTTACGGCATGAGTGCCTTTGGCCTGGCACAAAACCTCAATATTGAACGCAGCGCCGCCCAGAGCTATATCGAGCGCTACTTTGCCCGCTACCCTGGTGTGCGCCAATATATGAACGACACACGCGAGCTGGCCAAACAGCAGGGCTATGTGGAAACCATTTTTGGCCGTCGGCTGTGGGTGCCTGAGATCAACAGCCCGAATGGCATGCGCCGCGCCGGTGCCGAACGGGCGGCCATTAATGCGCCTATGCAAGGCACGGCAGCCGACCTGATTAAACTGGCCATGATTGCGGTTGATGATTGGCTCCAACGCGAAAAACTGCAGACCAAACTGGTCATGCAGGTGCACGATGAACTGGTGTTGGAAGTGCCAGATGCAGAACTGGCACTGGTGCAACAGACCCTGCCCATGCTGATGCAGGGCGTGGCCTCGCTGGATGTGCCGCTGCTGGCTGAAGTCGGCACGGGCCACAACTGGGAGACTGCCCATTAGCCTTGTCCGCCCGCGGCACCGTGGTGGGGTTTGACAGTCTATTCTGACAAATTTTTCCTACACGCGCCGACAGCCGGCCTAGAGGCTTACCGTTAGCATGAAGGCTCTCACAACAACCAGGGAGCAAAACATGCTGTGGACAATCGTGGTAGGTGTCATCGCGGGCTGGCTGGCCGGACTTATTATGAAAGGCGATGGTTTTGGCCTACTCTGGGATCTGATTCTGGGTATCGCCGGTGCTGTGGTCGGTGGCTGGTTGTTTGGTGTACTGGGCCTCAGTGCCAGTGGCGGGATCGTGGGCAGCATCGTCGTGGCCACCTTGGGTGCAGTATTCCTGATCTTTATCTCCAGACTGCTGCGCTCGGCCTGACCGCGCAAGCGCTCAAAGGCGATGGCCATAAAAAAGGCGATGACCGGGTGTCATCGCCTTTTTTATAGCCGGCGCGCCGCTTGGGAAAGGCTGCCCGCTCAGGTAATATTCAGCATCCTCTACTGACACAAGACTTATGCGCACTTTCGGTATTTATATCATTGGTGATGAAATTCTCTCGGGCAAACGCCAGGACGCCCATCTGAGCAAAGTGATCGCCCTGCTCTCTGCGCGCGGACTGCAACTGAGCTGGGCACACTTTCTGGGAGACATCCCGGATCAAATCACCGCCTATCTGCGCGCCAGCATGGCGCGGGGTGACGTGGTCTTCAGTTTTGGTGGCATCGGCGCCACGCCCGATGACTACACCCGCCAGTGTGCCGCCGAGGCGGCCGGCGTGCCCATTGCGCGTCATGCCGGCGCGGTGGCCAACATCGAAGCGCAATATGGTGAGGCGGCTTATCCCAAACGGGTACTGATGGCGGATTTTCCACAGGGCTGTGATCTGATTCCCAACCCGGTCAATCGTGTGGCCGGCTTCAGCCTGCAAGAACATTATTTTGTGCCGGGATTTCCCGAAATGGCGCATCCCATGGTGGAGTGGGTGCTAGACACTTATTACAGACCCCTGTTTCATACGGCTGATTATCTTGAGCAGTCGATTGTGGTCACCGAGGCCGGCGAAAGTGACCTGATTGATCTGATGAATCAGATGCTGAGTCAGTTTCCTAGGCTTAAACTGTTCAGCCTGCCGCGCACCAATCAACGCCGCACAACCGAGGTCGGCATGAAAGGTGAAAGCGCCCAGGTGCTACAGGCCATGCAGGTGCTTAAAGCCGGTGTCACGCAGCTCGGATATCCGTGGGTAGACGTCTGATCATGGACTGCAGACCACAGTGTGGCGCATGTTGTATCGCGCCTTCCATCAACAGCCCGATTCCCGGCATGCCTGAAGGCAAACCGGCCGGGGTCGCCTGCATACAATTGGATGCAGACATGCGCTGCAAGCTATTTGGCCAGCCAGAGCGGCCCGCATTTTGTGGGGGTTTGCAACCTAACCTAGAGATGTGTGGCGATGCCGATCAAAGTCGCGAATACGCAATCGCCTGGTTGAGTGCGCTGGAACGGGCCACCCAACCGGCGACCACCCACGAAGCCTGAACAAGCGTCGTCACTTTGAACCAGTGACGGCGGCGTCAATTTTATCCGGTGACGACGTCGTCACTAGTGCTAGCGACGATACGCCCAACGCATCATGGCCAACCCGGCCAGAATCATGGGGACGCACAGCCATTGCCCCATGCTCAAGCCCAGAGAGAGCAGCCCTAAAAAGCTGTCTGGCTCACGCGTAAACTCAACAATGAAACGGAAGCTGCCGTAGCCGAGCAAAAACAGGGCAGAGATGGCGCCTATCGGTCGTTTTTTGCCAGCAAACAACCAAAGCATGATAAACAGGACGATGCCTTCCAAAGCAAACTCATAGAGCTGCGAAGGATGGCGCGGCAGGGCATCCACAGCAGGAAACACCATACCCCAGTCGGCTTGGGTTGGCCGCCCCCACAACTCGCCATTAATAAAATTGCCCAAACGCCCGGCACCCAGGCCGATAGGCACCAGCGGGGCGACAAAATCCATCAGCTGCAACCAGACGACGCCACGTTTACGGGCAAACAGCGCCATCGCCACCATGACGCCAATAAACCCGCCATGAAACGACATACCGCCCTGCCATAAGGCAAAAATCTCCAGCGGATGTTGCAGGAAATGCGCCGGCTGATAGAACAGGACGTAGCCCAATCGCCCGCCAAACACCACACCCAGCGCGATATAAAACAGCATGTCATCCGGGTCTTGCGCCTGCCAAGGGGCGGCCGGGTCGAGCTTGCGCACACGCTTGACCTGATACTGCCCCAGCCACAGGCCACCAAAGAAACCGACCAGATACATCAGGCCGTACCAGTGGATACCAAAACTGCCGAGTTGCAATGCGATAGGATTAAAGCCCGGATGCGTAAACATGCGCTGTCACCGTCAAAAAAACTGCATTATACCTGCTGAGAGAGGGTGTACGTAGCGCTGTCAGTCTGACAGATGCGGTGGCGCAGTCATCCGCCATACCGCCAGCAGGCTGATGCCCGCCATGATGGACATATAGCCTCCCACCCAGCGCAGGCCACCCTGCTGGACCAAGGCCTGTGCAATGGCTGGGGCCAGTGAAGCGCCCAGAATCCCGCCTAGCTGATAACTCAGGCCTGCCCCGCTGTAACGCACACTGACAGGAAACTGCTCGGGCAAAAAAGCCCCCATGGGCGCAAACGTGACCCCCATCAAAAACAGCGCCGCAAATAAAAACAGCAGCACACTCAGCAGTTGGCCACTCTGCAATAGCGGAGCCAGTGCAAACCCCAAAGCCAGGGCCAGACACTGACCGGTCATCAGTACCGGACGCCGGCCTATGCGGTCTGCCCACCATGCAGCCAACGGCGTGGCCAGGGCCATGCCCAGTACGGCCACACACAACAGCCCTAAAAAGACAGGCCGTGCAATATGCAGTGTTTGCGTGCCGTAACTCAGGCAAAACACAGTAGCCGTGTAAAACAGGTGATAGCACACGCCCATGGCCAGCGCGCCGAGCACAATCGCGCGACCATGCACAAGCAATAAGGCACGCACCGGCCAGCGATGCACGTGCTGCTGTGCCTGAGCACGGGCAAAAGCGGGGGTCTCCGCCAGCTTCAGGCGCACATACAACCCCACCACCACCAGCGCAGCGCTCACCAGAAAAGGCACACGCCAACCCCACTGCTCAAACTGTGCCTCACTCAGCCCCAGACTCAAGCCCAAAAACGTCAGTGTGGCCAGCAAAAACCCGACCGAAGGCCCCAGTTGCGGAAACATGCCATACCAGCTGCGCCGGCCCGCCGGCGCATACTCTGTGGCCAGCAACGCGGCCCCTGCCCACTCCCCACCCAGACCGATGCCCTGACCAAAACGTAACAAGCACAGCAGCCAAGGCGCCCATACGCCCAGCGTGGCATAGCCAGGCAACAGCCCAATCAGAAAAGTGGAGCCGCCCATGACCAGCAATGACATGGCCAGCGTCGCCTTGCGCCCGATGCGGTCACCAAAATGCCCAAACAACAAGGCGCCAACCGGCCGGGCGATAAAGGCCAGCCCAAAGGTAAGCAAGGCGTTGAGGGACTGTATACCGGCATCACTGGCCGGAAAAAATACCGGCCCGATGACCAAGGCGGCGGCCATGGCATAGATGTAAAAGTCGTAAAACTCGATCGCCGTACCGATAAAACTGGCCAGCGCAATATGGGTTATAGAAGGGGTTCGCATGCCGGCATCTTAAGCGTGTCACCGTGTTTTGACCAGCCAATAAAAAAGCCGGGCGGGGTCAGACCCGTCCGGCTTGCACAGACATCGTTGGCTTATTTGTTTGCAGGGGCTTCGGCAGTCACATTGCCTTGTTTCCAGCCTCCCCCCAGCGCCTTGAACAGATCGACAGCAGCGGTCAGGGTGTTCTGGCGACTCTGCACCATGGCCTGCGTGGCCTCGTTATGGCTACGCTGCGCATCGAGCACCTCGAAATAGCTGGT
>CAYTIV010000068.1:6304-9791 GCA_964437895.1 uncultured Methylotenera sp. | reverse complement strand
GCGTTGACATCACCCCACCCATGATCAAAGTGGTGGATACAGCGGTTGAAAAAGCCTATGGTGGCAAGCGCAAAATTTCCTGGATGGAAGTCTATGCCGGTGAAAAATCCACCACCGTCTACGACAAAGACACTTGGCTGTCTGACGAAACCATGGCCGTCCTCAAAGACTATGTCATTTCTATCAAAGGCCCCTTGACTACGCCTGTGGGTGGCGGCATCCGTTCATTGAACGTCACGCTGCGCCAGGAATTGGATCTGTATGTCTGCCTGCGCCCTATCCAGTATTTTACTGGCGTGCCTAGCCCAGTGAAACATCCAGAAAAAACCGACATGGTGATTTTCCGTGAAAACACAGAAGATATTTACGCCGGGATCGAATGGGCGGCAGGAACCGAAGAAGTTAAAAAAGTCATCAACTTTTTAAGTGACATGGGCGTGCGTAAAAAAATTCGCTTCCCTGAAGCGTCTTCTATCGGTATCAAACCTGTCTCTATCGACGGCAGCAAACGCTTGATCCGCAAAGCGATTCAGTACGCCATCGACAATGAGCGCAAATCTGTCACCATTACCCACAAGGGCAACATCATGAAGTTCACCGAAGGTGGCTTCCGTGACTGGGGTTATCAGCTGGCAAAAGAGGAGTTTGGTGCAGAGCTGATTGACGGCGGCCCATGGTGCAAACTGCCCAACGGCATTGTGATTAAAGACTGTATCGCGGACGCTTTCCTGCAGGAAATCCTGCTGCACCCAGAGGATTATGATGTGGTTGCCGCCCTCAACCTGAACGGCGACTACATGAGTGATGCCTTGGCCGCCCAGGTCGGCGGGATTGGGATTGCCCCAGGCGCAAACCTGAGTGATACCGTGGCCATGTTTGAAGCTACCCATGGTACCGCCCCAAAAATTGCAGGCAAAAACCTGGCAAACCCGAGCTCACTGATTCTGTCAGCGGAGATGATGCTGCGCCATATGGGCTGGGTCGAAGCGGCTGACTTGGTGCTGAACGGTGTGGCTAAGGCCATTGCCAGCAAGCGCGTCACCGGTGATTTCAGCAGCCAGATGGAAGGTGCGACGCAAGTGGGCACCGCCGAGTTTGGGGATGAAATCATCAAACAGATGGCCTGATACTGCCTAAGGTAACGCCACATAAAAAAAGGGCTCGCATGCGAGCCCTTTTGTATTTTTTACCCCTGAAACAAAATTATGCTTTTTGTATGTTGGAGGCTTGTTTGCCTTTAGGACCTTCGGTCACATCAAAAGACACACGTTGACCTTCTTTCAAGCTTTTATAACCAGATTCAACGATTGCGGAGAAGTGCGCGAACAAATCGTCACCACCGTCATCGGGAGTAATGAATCCAAAGCCCTTAGAGTCGTTAAACCACTTTACGGTACCTGTTGCCATTTTACTTCCTTACTTTTTTACTTAACAGGGAGGCGCCCCAAAAGTTTGTCTCAAGTACTCCAGTCGCAATAAACAAGCTTTGCTTTACTTAAAGACGGCCACAAAAAACCTGAACCCAAACGCCTTAAGGATTTATAAGTGAGCATTATTTAAATGTCAAGCCTAATTTTGTAACTTTTATAAAAAGTAAAAGAATCGACTTAATATTTGTATAAATGCTGCATGAGAGCCTGTCTTTTCAACGTTTTGATTAGCGGCAGCCACACGTATACTCCAGTAAAAACCATTGTTGTATCAGTGTATTAAAGGGTATATTTACACAATCTAACAAAGTTGTTAAATCGAATTATGGCCACATTGGATAGTGCAAACAAACTGGGAGGCATGGCGCGCATGCTGGTGCAGACTTCGCTCATGAGTGAAGCTGAGGCCACCGCATTGCAAGAAAAGTCGCACGCCCAAAAAGTCAGCTTTCTGGCAGCCACGCTAGCACAAAAGAAAATATCATCCAAAGATATTGCCGTAACCGCCTCTAACGCTTTTGGCTTTCCGTTTTTTGATCTGGATGCGCTGAACCAAGACGCCCTGCCCAATAAAACCATAGATATTAAACTGATGCAGTCACACCGCGTGTTACTGCTACAACAGAAAAGCAATATTGCTTATATTGCGATCTCAGACCCTACCAATCTGCACGCGCTAGATACGATACAGTTTCAGATGGGCGCCACCTTGTTTCCGGTGGTGGTGGAAGATGACAAACTGGGCAAATGGATAGACCGCATTGTCGAATCCAAAGACACCAGCATGTCCAATCTGAATGCGGGCAGTGATGACTTTGACTTGGGCCTTGAAGAAAGTACAGAGCCCGAAGAAACAGAAACACTACAGGAAGTGGACGATGCGCCTGTGGTCAAGTTTTTACAGAAGGTGTTGATGGACGCCATCAATATGGGCGCCTCAGATTTGCACTTTGAACCCTACGAAAAGTTTTATCGCATTCGCTTCCGTGTAGACGGCGTCTTGCGTGACATGTCGCAACCACCGCTGGCCATCAAAGAAAAACTGGCCTCGCGCATCAAAGTGATCTCGAATCTGGACATTGCTGAGAAACGGGTCCCGCAGGATGGGCGCATGAAGCTGATTCTGTCAAAATCACGGGCGATCGATTTCCGTGTCAGTACCCTGCCCTTGATCCATGGCGAAAAAATCGTGATGCGGATTCTGGATCCGACCAGCGCCACGCTGGGGATTGAAGCGCTAGGTTACGAGGCTGAACAGCAAGAAGCCTTGCTCAAAGCCATCCATAGACCCTACGGTCTGGTTTTGGTGACAGGGCCGACCGGCTCTGGTAAAACCGTCTCGTTATACACATGCTTGAATATACTGAATGATCCCGGGGTCAATATTTCGACGGCAGAAGATCCGGCGGAAATCCCCTTGCCCGGCATCAATCAGGTCAACGTCAACGACAAACAGGGACTCACCTTTGCGGCCGCGCTGAAGTCTTTTCTGCGGCAGGATCCAGATATCATCATGATTGGTGAAATCCGCGACCTAGAAACCGCGGACATGGCCATCAAGGCGGCCTCAACCGGCCACATGGTGCTGTCTACGCTCCACACCAACGACGCCCCCACCACACTTTCGCGCTTGCTCAATATGGGCGTTGCCCCGTTTAACATAGCCTCAGCCGTGACCCTAATCACGGCACAACGTCTGGCTAGGCGCCTGTGCAAACATTGCAAGGTGCCGCTGAATCCGCCAGACGAGGCGTTACTCAAAGTGGGCTTTACCGAAGCCGATCTGACCGGTGACTGGCAACTGTACGGCGCCAAAGAAGGCGGCTGTGAGCACTGCAATAATGGCTACAAGGGCCGCGTCGGCATCTACCAAGTGATGCCGATCAGCGAAGACATGGCCCGCATCATCATGGAAAACGGCAATGCCATGGACATCGCCGCCCAGGCCAAGCGTGAGGGCATCCGTGACCTGCGTGAATCTGGGCTGTTGAAAGTCAAACAGGGGCTGACCTCGATTGAAGAAGTCGAAGCCGTGACTAACGAATAAGTCGATAACC
>CAYTIV010000068.1:1393-6204 GCA_964437895.1 uncultured Methylotenera sp. | reverse complement strand
GGGCTGACCTCGATTGAAGAAGTCGAAGCCGTGACTAACGAATAAGTCGATAACCCCAACCATTGATATAAGAAGAAACTATGGCGACTGGCAATAGCAAACAATCCGTCTATGTCTGGGAAGGCAAAGACCGCAAAGGCAAACAGGTCAAGGGCGAGATGCGCGCCAATGGCGAAGCCGTGGTCAACGCGACCTTACGCAGACAAGGCATTACCGTCAGTAAAGTTAAAAAACAAAGTGCACTGGCTATAAAAGGCCGCGTCACCGACAAAGATGTCACCTTGTTCACACGCCAGTTGGCCACCATGATGAAAGCCGGTGTGCCTCTGTTGCAAGCCTTTGATATCGTAGGCAAGGGGCACCCCAATCCGGCAGTGGCTAAACTACTCGCCGACATCAAAGCAGATGTCGAAACAGGGAGCAGTCTGAGTGCGGCCTTCCGTAAATATCCAGTCTATTTCGACCAGCTATTCTGTAACTTGGTGGCGGCCGGTGAACAAGCGGGTATTTTGGACAGCCTGCTAGAGCGCCTAGCTACATACAAAGAAAAGATTTTGGCCATTAAAAGCAAAATCAAATCAGCACTGGTTTACCCAACCTCTATTCTGGTAGTGGCTTTTGTCATTACCGCAGTGATTATGATTTTTGTAGTGCCCGCCTTCAAAGATTTGTTCAGCAGCTTTGGCGCCGACCTACCCACGCCCACTGTCATCGTCATCAATATGTCAGACTTTTTTGTCAAATGGTGGTGGGCCATTTTCAGCACCTTGGGTGGCAGTATTTGGTTCTTTTTTTACACCTGGAAGCGCTCTGTAAAATTGCAAGCCACCATGGACAGGCTGATGCTACGGATGCCAATTTTTGGTGCATTGATTCGCAAAGCCACCATCGCTCGCTTTGCGCGTACGCTCTCCACCATGTTTGCCGCCGGCGTGCCGTTGGTCGAGGCGCTGGACTCGGTGGCAGGTGCCTCCGGCAACAAGGTGTATTTTGATGCCACCAAGAAAATCCAAAGTGAAGTAAGCACAGGCACCAGCCTCACTGTCGCCATGCAAAATGCCGATGTATTTCCGAGCATGGTGCTGCAAATGACGGCCATTGGCGAAGAGTCTGGCTCACTGGATAGCATGCTGACTAAAGTCGCTGACTTTTATGAGGGCGAAGTGGATGACGCGGTAGCCGCTATCTCTAGCCTGATGGAACCCGTGATTATGGTGGTATTAGGCGTGCTGATCGGTGGTCTGGTGATAGCCATGTACATGCCGATTTTCAAACTAGGCAAGGTGGTCAGCGGCGGCGGATAAGACTGACGTTACCAGAAAAAAAGGGCTGTATATCAGCCCTTTTGCATTTTATGCCTTGCAGATGTTTACGGTTTTTTAGCCGCCTGCAAAGACTTTTCAATCTCATCGTAAGGTTGCGCACCCAGCATACGCTTGCCATTCTCAAAGAACAGCGTCGGCGTACTGTTCACCCCCACGCGATGCGCCAGTTCACCCACTTTTTCCAGTGGCACGTCACATTTAGCAGTACTGGTTGGCAATTTATTGTTAAAAATCCAGTCTTGCCAAGCCTTTACCCGGTTGCTTGCACACCAAATACTACGTGACTTGTTAGCAGCATCCGGATGCAACTGTTCAATCGGGTACAAAAACGTGTAGATGGTGACGTCGTTGATATTGCTCAGCTCTTTTTGCTCTAAGCGCTTGCAAAACGGGCAATCCACATCGGAGAACACCACCAGTTTGCGGCTGCCATTGCCTTTGACGACCTTGATGGCCTGATCCAGAGGCAGGCTGTTGAAATCAATCTTGCTGAGTTCATCGATGCGCTCACCCGTGATATCTTTTTTGCTTTTGGGATCTACTAGGTGCCCCTCTGCAATCAGAAAAGAAAACTTTTCATCGGTGTAAATAATTTGCCCGCCCATAAACACCTCATACAAACCGGCATAGGGCGTTTTAGTGACACTGTCCACTTTAAATTTTGGGTAGGCAGCTTCTACAATCTTTTTCAGGCTGGCTTCATCCGCCACACTGTTGATAGACCACATGGTGGTCAGCGCCATCAAGCTCATGGCAGACCAGCCTATGATTTTTTTCATCGTTCACTCTTTCTCAAACATGCACTGCACATCGCTACCCACTCAGGCCTGCGTGGCGGTGCGAATTAAAAAACGCTTAAGCATAGCACTGTTCTCCACCCCGCGTAAGCCTAGCAAGGCGGCGTGCGTCCAAAGCGCTTGCGGACGGGCGAACAGATCATCCAGACCACGCGTCAGTGCGTGCATCTTTAAAATATCGGGCTGCCTGCGCCGCACCACCCGTTTTAAAAAGTGTGGATCACCCAACGGCTTTATCACAGGCAAACTGGCCACTTCATCACACAGGGTCTGCACATCCTCAAAACCGAGATTCACGCCTTGGCCAGCCATAGGGTGCACCTGATGCGCCGCATCGCCAAGCAACAGAATACGGGGCAAGGTCATGGTCTCAGCGGTCTTTTGCGCGAGCGGAAACCCCTGCACTGGCCCAGCCGGTGTTAATGCCCCCAATGCATGCCCACAGCGCGCGCCCACCGCAGCAGCGAGTGCCTCCGCTGACAATGCCTGCAAGTCGTGGGCTTGCGCGTGTGGTACCGCCCATACCAGCGATACCTGTTGGCCAGGCATAGGTAGCAAAGCCAGCGTTTCATGCGGGCCGAACCACTGTCTGGCGATATTGCCATGCGGCTGCGCTACATGATAATTCGTCACCAATGCTGTCTGCGCATAATCAAACGCGTGCACAGCTACCCCGCACTGACTGCGTACCCAAGACCGCGCCCCATCGGCCCCCAGCAGCACATCGGCCTCTACCGTTTGCGCGGGTAATGCTACCTGTACTTTGTGACCATGATGTTGCAGAGTTTGTGCCGGGGCGTCGGTGATAACAGTCACCCCGCTGGTGGCCAGTACCTGCCAGCAAGCGTGCATCAATGCACGGCTTTCGACAATCACGCCCATTTCAGGCAGGTGGGCTTGCTCAGCCTCCAAGCGCAAACTGGGTTGCGCATGCACCTGCGTGGGCGACCATAGATGCATGGCGGCAATCGGGTTAATGCGTGCGGCAGGCAGGTGCGCCCAGACGCCGATTTCACGCAGCCACGACACAGTCTGATTCGTCAGTGCGTAGATACGCACATCCCAGTGTTGCATATCCGCGCTCCAGCCCTCTGGCAGTGACTGCGGGGCTTGCGCATCGGTCAACACCACATGTTTACCCAGGCGCGACAGGGCAATGGCGGCCGTCAGACCGACCAGACCGGCACCGACAATCACAACGTCGGTTTTTATCAAGGGGCGCTCAACTACCATAACTCATCTTGTTGACCAGAAAGCGTCTGGCCATGGGCAGCATACTGAGTGCGCCCAAACCGGCGCCACGCAACAACCCCACCCCGGCCAGATCATTGGAGAATACATTGACCAGAAAATCTGTAAATTGCAGCCCACGCCCGGTATCACGCTGCCTGGACTGATGATATTCCGCCAACCGGTGCGCTGCGCCCCATTCATTGGGGGCCGTTGCCGCAATATTGCGGGCCAAGGCAACAGCATCTCGAATGCCGACATTAAAGCCCTGCCCAGCCACCGGGTGCATGGTTTGTGCGGCATTGCCAATCACCACACAATGCGCAGCAAAGGTTTGCCCCAGCTTGCTCAATTTGAGCGGGAATCTGAAACGTTTACCCACTGCCACGAACCGGCCAACACGGTCGCCAAAGGCTTGATGCAGTGTCTGCAGAAAAGCGGCATCATCCAGTGCGGCAATCTTGTCCAAATACGCTTGCTCGCCCGTCCACACCAGTGAAAACTGGTGTCCATTCGGCAACAGCGCCATCGGGCCACGGGGCGTAAACCGCTCATAGGCAATATTGCGATGTGGCTGTTCAGTTTGCACCAGCCCCACCAGCGCATCGTGCCCATAATGTTTGGTCTCGCGCACCAATCCGGGAATCGCTTCCAGACTACGCCCGCCATCTGCAATCACTGCTAAGGGTGTCGTCAATCGTTGTGGTGAGCCTGTGGCGCTCTCGCACTGAATCTCTGTCACGCTGGCCCCGACCTCCAGCCCCGTGACCGGCGCCTGATATTGCAGGGTGATGCCGGCAGGAGACTGCGCAAGGCGCGCATCCAGCGCCTGCATCAGCGCGCCATAAGAAACGACATAACCCAACGCAGGTAGATCATGCTCGCTGGCCTTGAGCACAGTGCGGCCAAAGCCTTTTTGTTGTGAAACATGGATAGTCTCAATCGCGGTCACGGCAGTTTCTAGCAATGCCCATACGCCCAACTGAGCCAATACCTGGCGGGTGCCGTAGGATAAGGCGAGCGCGCGACCATCACCATACATGCCGCCCGGTGCCTGGGCTTCCAGCACGGTCACCGGGATGTCGGCTTGCTGCAGTGACAGGGCCAGCACCAGCCCGACCGGACCACCGCCGATAACGACGGGATGATTGAAGGTTTGCATCTGCTTGAGTGACCTTTTACGCTGTGATTACGGTGTTCAATACTGATATTGTTAAGCGGCGCGCATCAATGCCTCAATGTCTTCCACGTGCTTCACAGCCGCTGCCGTGATCACTGTGTGTCCGTCTGGGGTCACCAGCACATCGTCTTCAATACGGATGCCGATATTCCAGAAATGCTCGGGGACCTGCTCAGCCGGTCTGACATAGCAGCCCGGCTCTACCGTCAGTACGTTGCCTGGCTGCAATTGCACCCAGTCACCATCGGCGGTCTTGTACTCGCCTGCATCATGCACATC
>CAYTIV010000068.1:0-1293 GCA_964437895.1 uncultured Methylotenera sp. | reverse complement strand
AAAAACTCGGCCTCAATCTCATATTCCCACTTGCCTGGCCGCACGGCCTGCATGGCGCGGTTGTGCGCACCGGCAGCAATGTCGGCCGAGCGCTGCATGACTGCAATTTCAAACGGGGATTTAAGCAGACGCATGGTATCCAGCGCTTGACGCACATCAACCACCTTGGCCGGGGCACGCACACCGGTGCGCGTCTGCGCACGAACGGCGTTCAGCCAGCCACTGACACGCGCATCCCAGCTGGCATCGTTACCCAAGCTGAAGAACAGCTCAGGCTGATTAGCCATCAGCTCCGGCAACTGGGTATCCAGTGTCGAGATCGAATAAGCCTCATCAAATCCAAACGCATCCTTGGCCGCTTCTGGGCCATAGCGAAAACCGTCCCAGATTTCACGATCGATGTCCTTGTCACGACAAAACAAGATGCTACGAGGCTGTTCGCCAGCAATCAGCACCAGCACAGACTCTGGCTCTTTAAACCCCGTCAGGTAGTAAAAGTAACTGTCGAAACGGTAAGGGTAATGGCTGTCGCGGTTACGCGTGACTTCAGGCGCGGTTGGAATCACGGCGATGCCGGCCTGCATGCGGTCCATCAATTGCTGGCGGCGACGGGAAAATTCTTGCATGAACACACTCGGAGCTGAATCAGATTGGTTGGGCATTGTAGCCTATTTGGTAGGCAATTGCAGGATTGGTTCCCACGCTGACTGGGGTTAAAACCCCATCAATTCATACAGGGTAGATTGCCTGACATTCTTCTCGGCATGTTGCAGCGTGCCATCTAATTGCCATTGCGCCAACTGGCGTGCCAGCACTGGCCTGACCTGTGCCTCACGCATACCGGGCTTGATGCCGGGCAGATACAACATTTGCAACAGCAGCGCATCGAGCCCGGTCAGCAGGGATTCGGGGGTCTTGTCATTAAAAACCGAGGGGTAGACTTTTTCGGAATCATTTGGCAAGCCCATCGCCTGCGTGATTTCCTCGACGATACAGGAGACCAGCGACCGGTGCTCCTGGGCATGATCGACCGGAATCACCACCCATGCGCGCCGAATGGCTTTTTGCGCATCTAGCGTCAGGCCGAACATGCACACCGCATCCGCAGGCACGCGCGGGCGCGATTGACCACTGACCGCGGCGATATCCTGATGCCAGCGGCTGGCGAGACTGAACACGACCACCATATTCGCCTCTGCCGGCTGCGCGGCCAGCATCACCGGGTGCCCGGTCATCTGTGCCAGATGCTGCAAGTGATAACTAGTCAGCAAGCGGTGTTTGTCTGCAGGCTCG
>CAYTIV010000067.1:0-9900 GCA_964437895.1 uncultured Methylotenera sp. | reverse complement strand
CCCAGAAAATAATCCTAGCTCTGCAGCGTCCAGTACATCCCCTGCAACTGTCGTCGATCCGCAAGCACCGTTTGCTGTACGTTTGCAGCAGGCCATGCAAGCCACCGTGCAGCACACCGTCAAATCACTCAAAAACAAGCCTTAGAGTCGTTCATTTCTGGCCTTTGATTGCGCCACTTCAGGCGTACCATACCTGTAACTTATTAAAGACTGTGCCGATGGCACAGACATGTTTCGGGTGCCTTTGCATGCGCATTAACTCCTTGTTTAAATATTTATTGCTTGGTCTGCCAGCGTTGCTGATGGCCGTCTTGCCTACAGGGTCATGGGCGGCTGAAGGCTTGCCCATCGGCAGTGTCAGCCCGGCTGCCGGCGGCGGTCAGGACTACACGCTCAGTCTGCAAACCCTGATTTTACTGACCTCGCTGACCTTTATCCCGGCGGCGTTGCTGATGATGACCGGGTTCACCCGTATCGTCATCGTGTTGTCCCTGTTACGTCAGGCGCTGGGCACACAGTCTGCACCCTCTAACCAGGTTTTGATTGGCTTGGCCTTGTTTATCACCTTTTTTGTCATGGGGCCGGTATTCGACCGCATTTACAGCGAGGCCTATCAACCCTTGTCCGAAAGCAAAATCACCATGCAGGAAGCCCTGCAACGCGGTGTGCTGCCCCTCAAAGGCTTTATGCTCAAGCAAACCCGTGAGACCGATCTCGCCATGTTTGCCAATATGGCCCACACCGAAGCCATTCAAACCCCGGAAGAAGTGCCCTTGCGCATACTGGTGCCCGCCTTTATGACCAGTGAGTTGAAAACCGCCTTTCAGATTGGCTTTGCGATCTATATTCCGTTTTTGATCATAGACATGGTGGTGGCCAGTATCCTGATGGCGATGGGGATGATGATGGTTTCACCCTCGATTGTGTCGCTGCCATTCAAGCTCATGCTATTTGTGCTGGTCGATGGCTGGCAACTGGTCTTGGGCTCGTTGGCGCAGAGTTTTGTAATTTGAATCCCTGGTGCACGCACCGCATTTTAGGAGCAGGGTATGAGTCCAGAACAGGTATTGAGCATAGGCAGCGAGGCCATGCAAACGACGCTCATGGTCGCAGCACCGGTATTGCTGACGGCATTGATCATCGGTTTGGTCGTAAGTATCTTTCAGGCGGCCACGCAGATTAACGAGCAGACCTTGTCTTTCATCCCGAAACTGGTCGGCGTGATGGCCATGCTGTTGCTGGCCGGCCACTGGATGCTGATGACCATGGTGGATTATATGCACCATATTTTCACCATGATCCCGCAGCTGGTCAATTAACCCCAGCCCACTGGTTTCACATGCTGACGATACACGCCTCGGATCTGCAACACTGGATAGTCCAGCTGCTGTGGCCGCTGACACGTATCCTTGGCTGCATTGCCGTTGTCCCGCTATTTAGCCATTCGGCCATTCCTAACCGCATTAAACTCTCCATTGGCTTTGTCATCGCACTGGCTATCGTGCCTTCGATTGAAGTGCCTGTCATTGAGGTCATGTCCTGGCCTGGCCTGATGTCATTGCTGGCACAGGTGCTCATCGGCATCAGCATGGGCTTTGTCATGCGCGCCTTATTTAGCGCCGTTGAGATGGCTGGTTTTTTGATGGGCATGAGCATGGGGCTGGGCTTTGCCAGCTTTTACGACCCACAGGCAGAAGGGCAGACCATCGCCGTTGGTCAGTTCCTGACCCTGTTGGCCTTATTGGTCTTCATGAGTCTTGACGGACATTTAATTATCGTCGCAGTGATGCTGCAAAGCTTTGAAACCATGCCGATTGCACTGTCACAGTGGCATCTAAACAGTCAGGCGCTTGCTAGCTTGGGTAGCCATATCTTTTCTGCAGGTTTGTTGCTGTCAATGCCAGTGGTGGCCAGCTTGCTCATTACCAACATGGCGTTGGGCGTGTTGACCAAGGCGGCGCCACAGTTCAATATTTTCGGCATTGGTTTTCCTATCACCATTTCGGTGGGCTTTATCATGATGCTGCTCAGCTTGCCCTCGCTCGTCAGTCCGGTCAATCGCTGGCTGGTTGATGCACAGCAGATCATGCTGCAAGTGCTCCATTAGCTTGTGCTGCATGCCTACGCACCGCTAACCTCCCTAAGCACTGCGAAAGTCTTGGTCGAGAACCCCACATACAAAAAAAGCCTCGTGATTCACGAGGCTTTTTTACTGACCGTGGTGCGATTAAATCAGGCTGAACAGCGAGATATTCGAGGTGGCGACAAACGCTTTTTGCGCCGCCTGCAAGATGGTGGTCTTTTTGGAGATATCCGACAGCGCCTGCGCATAATCTAGATCCTGCAGATTAGAGATGGACTCATCGTACTGCAGTTCTAGGCTGGAGCCCATGGTATTGAGCGTATCGATAAAGTTCAGATTACTGCCGATTTCGGCACGCGCATTGAGCACGGTATCCAGTGAGGTTTGCATCCCACTGATGCTGGTGGCCAGCCCACTGGTAAACGTTGCCTGAGTCGTGGCATTGGTAATCGGCGTGTTCAGCAGGGTGATGATGTTTTGCAGGTTGTTGAACACATTGCTGCCGTTGGCGCCAAACACTTGGTCGCCGGTGTAAGTGGCTGGAATCTGGCTCTGTACATCCACCTGCAGGTTGGTACGGCTGGAGTTGGCGACAAAGTTATAACTGTTATCAAACGGAATCGTTGAGCTGGCATAGCCGGCGTACAAGTAGTTGCCTTGCGAGTCTTTGGTGTTGGCCAGACCTTTCAAGGTATCCAGATTGCCTTGCAAGGCATTGGCCAATTTACTGCGTTCACCATCGGTATACGCGCCGTTACCGGCGGCCACCAAGGTAGACTGGATGTCCAGAATCGTATTGGTGATGCTGGTCATGTTGGATTCGTAGGTTTGCAGCAGCGTCTCAGCCGTTTTACGCGTATTGGCATAATTGCTGTTCTGATCCTTGGCCGTGTTAAGCTCAAGAATCCGCGCAGCCGCGACCGGGTCGTCCGCCGCACTGTTGACGCGTTTGCCTGTGGCCGTCTGTACACTCAGTTTGCTCAGGTCTGACTGCAACCCGACCAACTGGTTAGTGCCGGTCTGAAAGATGGTATTGGTGCTGATTCTCATGATTCACTATCCTTCAAAAGCTTATTGGCCCATGGTCAGCAAGACTTCAAACAGCTGACTGGCGATTTGCATCATCTTGCCGGCTGCCTGATAGGCCTGCTGGTAACGCAGCAAATCAGTGGCTTCTTCGTCCAGATTCACGCCAGACGAAGACTGCATGGCGCTGGTCGCAGCATCGAGTGCGGTCTGATCGGCTTTGCTGGTAATACTGAGTTCATTGGTTTTGGTGCCGACGGCACTCACCATCTGTGAAAAGGCTTGCGCATAGGTGCGGTTGGTGGAACTGCCCGCCACGCGCACATTGGCACCACTTTGCAAAGCCGCCATCAACAGACCATTCTGGTTGTCACGCGGACCGGTGGTGGCAGAGCCTGCCAGCGCCAGTTTGGATACATCGGTAAACGCCAGCGACAATTGACCCGCCGCATATTGTGTCGGCTTGATCAGGTATGAATCGCCTTCGGCCGGCGTGCTGGTATTGACGGCAACTTGCATGCCATCGACCGTTGCCGGTAAAGACGCCCCTTGCCACATCACGGTTTTATCGCTGAGGCGGGTGATCGTATATTGGCCGCTGTTATATTTGAGCGTGTAATCGCTGTTGGTGAGCAGTGATGCGTTCACCAGCGTCGCCGTCGCGGTTTTAGAGGGGTCTGAGTTGTAGGTGCTGCTGATGGCCGTAGGGCCACTGAAATTAAAGAAGTTTGTGCCCAGCGTGCCATTAAGGTCATAACCTTGTGTTTGCTGACTATTAAACTGGGAGGCCAGTGTGGTCGCCAGTTGACCGACCTGATTCTGCACCGCATCCAGGGTTTCACTTCTAAACTGCAGTACGCCACCCAGCACACCGCCGCTCAAGGTTTCAACGCTCAGAATTTTTGGGCTGGCAGCACTGCCATACGCCACTTCTAGGCGAGAGGAGTCTGTATCACTGGCACGTGTATACAGTTGATATTGTGCCGTGCCGACCACCAGTGGCATGCCACTGCCGGCAAAAATGTTATAGGAACCATCATCTTGTTTGACCACCGTGGTCTTGATGTTTTCACTCAGTTTGGCCACCAGTTGATCGCGCTGGTCCATCAGGTCATTCGGTGGGTTGCCCGTAGAGTTGACCGCTTTGCTGATCATGTCATTCAGCGTGGCAATCTGGCCGGAGTAACTGTTGATGGAGTCCACGCTGACCGTGATCTGGCTGTTGATGCTCTGACGCATCTGGTCCAGTTGGTTATTCACAGCGTTAAAGCGATTCACCAGCGATTGTGCTGAAGAAATCAAGGTCTGACGGGAGGCAGTGTCGCCAGGGTTGCTGGCAGACGCACTGACGGCACTGAAAAAACTGGTGATGACCGGATTGAGCCCCGCGGTCGTATCAGAGAGCAGGGTGTTCACCTGGCTGATGTTGCTGTAATAAGCCTCACTGGCATTGCTGGTGGCGGTGGCACTGATCAGCTGCTTGGCCAGCGTTTCGTCATACACCCGCTGAATGCCCACAATGTCGGTGCCTTGACCGACATAGCCATAGCCGAAGTTTTGTGCCTGTGCCGCAGCCTGCACCACTACCTGACGGTTGTAACCCTCAGTGGATGCGTTGGCGATGTTATGCCCGACCGTTGCAATACCGATTTGCGCTGCATTTAGCGCACTTTTGCCGATGGTGAGTATATTTGACATGGTGTTTCCTCATGTGACAGCCCCCTGCAGAGAGTCTGGCACGACTTTAAAGTGAGTGTTAAGTTGCCTAACGGCTATTTTTCTAATTACTTTAGGACTTAAGTTCTGGTTCCTTGCAAATGGCGTATCACCTGTGTCAGTTTTTTGCCGTATTGCGGGTCTGTTGCGTAGCCAGCGCGTTGTAGGGCATGTGCATAGGCACTGGCGTCATGGGTGTTGTGCATGGCGTGCTGATAACGTGGATTTTCCGAGATCAGCTTGGCGTAATCTTTAAACGCATCGCTATAGCTGTCATACGCGCGGAACTTCTCAACGCGGGTCTGTTTAACGCCATTGATATATTCGGTGGTACTGCTGCTGACCACTTTGCCTTTCCAGCCGGCATCGGCCTTGATGCCAAACAGGTTGTGACTGCTGGTGCCATTGTCAGTCTTGATTTCATGTTTGCCCCAGCCACTTTCCAGGGCGGCCTGACCAATCATGAATTTGGCCGGAATGCCTGAGGCGCTGGCGGCTGCCTGCGCATGCGGTAACATGCTTTGAATGAATTGCTGGGTTTTGCCTGCGACCTCACGCATGGCCGTCGCCAGCGGTGCTTGTGGCAAGGTCAGACTCTGCAGATTTTCTTGTGTCTGCTCGATCAGCGGTGGCAGTTCAGGAATGCCACGTGCCCAAGCGGTGTCGGTGTCTGCGCTGGCGGTGCTGTCGGTGGCCTCCCATTGCTGGTAGGCCTCACGGATTTTTTGTGCGGCCTGAGCCAGCACCGCTTTGCTGCCTTGGCTGGCGGGCAGGGCGGAGAGCGGGTCGGTTTTAGAAGAAGGTTTAGCGGCCTTGAGGCTATCAGACGTGGTGTTCGCATTTGAGCTATGCCCACCCTGGGTACTCACACCGGGGGTATTCACACCAGGTGTCCCTGTGCTTTTGCCGCTGGCATCAGTAGGCGCTGCGGTGAATTTGCTCAGTTGACGGACCAGCACATCGGTCAGCCCCAGGCCTTTTTGGCTGAGGGTGGTGGTTAACTGTTGATCCAGCATGCTGGTAAACATTTTGCCTTGCTCGCTGTCCGTCACCCCATCCTGCGGCACGGTATCGCGCATGCTTTTTAACATCATGTTCATCAGCACGGCTTCAAACTGGCGTGCCACCGCCCGGATGGTTTCGGGCGAATCACTATTGCCACGCTTCAGGCTGTTGAGCGAGTTAGCATCAATGGCTAGGCTGTTAGGATCAACGCGTGCTGGCATGGCTGTTCCCCGTTAAATAACCTCGAGCTCCGCGTTAAGCGCGCCTGCGGCTTTCATGGCTTGCAGGATGGCTAGCAGATCTTGCGGCGTAGTGCCAATCGCATTAAGCGCCTTGACCACATCGGCCAGGTTGGCACCGTTGTTCAGTTTGAGCACTTTGCCAGGCTCTTTGTTAATGTTGATCTCGGACACGGCCGTGGAGACGGTCTGGCCTTGCGAGAACGCGCCTGGTTGGCTGATCACAGGTGAGGTATTGATCACCACAGAAAGGTTGCCGTGAGAGACGGCACAACTATCCAGCGTCACCGCCTTGTTCATGACCACAGAGCCGGTTCTGGCATTGAGTATGATTTTGGCTGGGGTGGCTGCCAAGGCGACATTAATGGTTTCCAGATTAGCCAGAAATGACACCCGGCTCATGTTTTCGGGTGGGCGTACCTGAATCACACGGCCACTTTCCGCTTGAGCAGTCAGCGGGCCAAACTTTTTGTTAATGGCTTCGACCACGTTATTGGCGGTTGAGAAATCGCTTTCTTTCAATTCGAGTTTGACTACATCCTGATTGAGCAAGTTATTGGGCAAGGCGCGCTCAACAGTTGCGCCTTCTGAAATACGGCCTACGCTCAAGTGATTGATCTGGGTTTGGCTGCCATTGGCCGAGGCGCCAACACCGCCCACGACCAGGTTGCCCTGTGCCATGGCATAGATTTGACCATCCGCGCCTTTGAGTGGAGTCATCAGCAGTGTACCGCCGCGCAGACTCTTGGCATTCCCCATAGAAGAGACGGTGATATCCAGTGTCTGGCCTGGCTGGGCAAACGCGGGTAGGGTGCTGGTCACCATCACCGCGGCCACGTTTTTCAGTTGCAAACTGGTGCCTGGCGGAATCGTGATACCCATTTGGTTCATCATGCTGATAATGCTCTGCACGGTGAAAGGTGTCTGGGTGGTCATATCGCCTGTGCCATCCAGACCGACCACCAAGCCATAGCCCAGCAACTGGTTAGGACGTACGCCCTGAATATTGCTGATGTCTTTGATACGCTCAGCCTGTACCAGCGGTGCTGAAGTCAGCAGGCTCAGAGACAGGGTGGCGCTGATCAGCGCGCGAAACAGGGGGGTGGTAAAGCGTGGCATGATCAACTCTCCTACAATGGAATCATGCTAAGAAAGAAGCGTGAGAACATGGATAGCACTTCGGCGGCATCCATTTTTGTGTTGCTGCGGTATTCGATGCGGGCATCGGCCACTTTGGTCGATAGCACCTCATTGCCAACCGTAATCATGTCAGGGTTGACAATCCCAGAGAAGCGCACGAATTCCGTGCCTTTATCCAAGCCAACCTGTTTCTCACCCGCCACCACCAAGTAGCCGTTAGGCAGTACATCCACCACCGTCGCAGTGACTGAGCCGGTGAAAGTGTTACTTGCGTTGGCTGTGGCAGTATCTTCAAAGGATGTGGATGAGGAGCCGGCAAAATTGACTTTGGGTGCGGCATAACCAAGCATGCGGGTCATGGCACTGTGTTGTGAGCCGTCTTTGGTTTGCTCATTATCGGTAGCCTTGTTCGCTGTCGTATTTTCAGCGATGCGTACCGTCACAATATCACCGACATAACGTGGACGACGGTCTTCAAACAGCGGGCGATAGCCGGCACTGTTGAAAATGGCGCCATCGGTGCGGGCGTCCGGGCGTGCCATGGCGACGCGTGGCGTTTCGGGCTTCTGTACGATGGTAGAAGGCGTGATCGAGCATCCGTTCAGGAGTTGTGACAGTGCCAGGCAAAGTAGTAAGCTCATAATCGTTCTATTCATCATTTGAATGACCCTCAAACAGCGATTACATCTGCGACAGCTTCTGCAGCATTTGATCCGAGGTCGTAATCGCCTTGCTGTTAATTTCGTACGCGCGTTGCGTTTGTATCATGCTGACCAGCTCTTCCACTACGTTGACGTTGGAAGTTTCCACATAACCCTGATTCAACAACCCTGCACCATTGGTGCCGGGGGTGTTGGTGTTGGGGTTGCCAGAAGCCGTCGTTTCCACAAACAGGTTTTCGCCCTTGGCCTGCAAACCGGCCGGGTTGATAAACGTCGCCAGCTGAATCTGGCCAACCTGTGTGGTGGCGGTGGAGTTAGGGGTGGTGATCGATACCACGCCATCGCGACCCACGGTGATGCTTTGGGCATTGGCCGGAATCGTGATTGCCGGCTGAACAGGGTAGCCGCTGGCGGTTACCAGTTGCCCCTGGCTGTCTACCTGGAAAGAACCATCACGTGTATACGAAGTGGTGCCATCCGGCAGTAAAATCTGGAAAAAGCCCTGACCCTGAATGGCCACGTCTTTGTCATTACCGGTTTGCTGCATATTCCCTTGGGTAAAAATACGCTCTGTGGCTACCGGCTTGACGCCAGTACCCAATTGCAAGCCGCTTGGAGACTGGCTTTGCTGTGAAGTTTGCGCACCCACTTGTCGGATATTCTGATACAACAGATCCTCAAACACGGCGCGTGACTTTTTAAACCCACTGGTACTGACGTTGGCCAGGTTGTTTGAAATCACGTCCATCTGCATCTGTTGTGCATCCAGACCGGTTTTTGAAATCCATAATGAGCGTATCATCGTTCACTCCTTGGGTATAAACCCGTTTTCATACTGTAATATTAGTCTCGTCTTTAGCCATTCATACTAAAGAGCTGATCGGCTTTTCCGGCGTTGTTTTGCGCGTTGTCCAACATTTTCATTTGCATGTCGAACTGGCGTGCCAGACTAATCATGTTGACCATGGTTTCCACCACGTTCACGTTACTGCTTTCCAGCGCACCGCCTACGACTTTAACGTTAGGATCCAGCGGGACGGCTTGGCCGTTGCTGGTCACAAACAAGCCATCTTCCGCACGCTTGAGGCTGGATTCAGCAGGGTTTGCCAATTTAATCCGGCCTAGGATGGTCGTGGCGCCCGGCGCTGTGAAGTCGTTGACGGAGGATACGGTGCCGTCATTGCCTATGGTGATGACCACGTTGGGCGGGATGCTGAGCGGGCCACCATCCCCCATTATGTTCAGGCCAGACTCGGTTTGTAACTGACCGTTTTCATTGATCTTGAGTGAACCATTGCGGGTATAGCCTTCTGAACCATCAGCACGTTGCACGGCAATCCAGCCCTGGCCTTGCACGGCCACATCCAGATTGCGCCCGGTATGTTGTACCGTGCCCGATTTGTAGTCGGTGCCTACCGTGGCATCCACCACGAATGCACGGGTAGGCAGACCATCGCCCAGGACTGGCACAGCGCGAAAACTGTCGATTTGGGCCTTGAAGCCCGTCGTGGTCGCGTTGGCCAGGTTATGGGCCGTGGTGGCCTGCTGTTCCAGAACATGCTTGGCGCCAGTCATTGCGGTGTAGATGAGACGGTCCATGATGTACCCTTTATCAAATCGTTAATGGTTAACGGTCACTATCTCAGGTTGACCAGGGTCTGCATGACCTGATCCTGCGTTTTAATCGTTTGCGCGTTGGCCTGATACACACGCTGCGCAGTGATCATATTGACCAGTTCTGCGGTCAGGTCGACGTTGGAGTCTTCCACGGCAGAGGATTGCAATACGCCCAGCGTGCTAGAGCCTGGCGCACCAATCAGTTCATCACCAGATTCGTAAGTCGCCATCCATTGGTTACCCCCGAGTGACTGCAAGCCATTCGGGTTGACAAAGTTAGCCAGTACCACGCGACCGAGGTTCTTGGATTGGCCGTTGGTGTAACGGCCCTGGATAATGCCGTCATCGCCAATGGTGAAGCTGGCAATGCGGCCGGAGGAGTAACCGTCCTGGCTCAGTTTGTTCACGCTGA
>CAYTIV010000066.1:0-9964 GCA_964437895.1 uncultured Methylotenera sp. | reverse complement strand
CTTGGCAAAGTTGGCAGACAGAATACTAGGGGCGATGCGGAAAGTTTTGTCCATGCGCTGATGTTCCGTAAATGTATCTAATAAAAAGTTAGCAAAACCAATATTTTAACGTTATTTTGGCGCAAATGGACAGGATTGTTGCTTGCCGTCGCCGAATATAAGAAAATGTCGGCACTTTTGATATGGATGTCTCTCCCATTCGCCATGAACAGCCTGCAAGCGCCGATCAGTTTCACTGTTAACCCTGCCCCACAGGTAAAATAGCGCCATGCAACTGTATACCATTGGTGTCAACCACACCACCGCCCCCATTGCCATCCGCGAGAACGTTGCGTTTAACAACGAAACCTTGCCGCAGGCGCTGGCGGATCTGGCGCGTCACAATGTGGCAGAAGTGGCTATCCTTTCGACCTGCAACCGCACCGAGATCTATGTACAGTCGATTCGCCCCGAGGTGGTGATTGACTGGTTGGCGGCCTATCATCGCCTCGAAGCCGATAAACTGTTGCCTTATACCTATACCCTGAGCAGCCATGAGGCGGTCAAGCATGCCTTCCGTGTTGCCAGTGGTCTGGATAGCATGGTGCTGGGTGAGGCCCAGATTCTTGGCCAGTTCAAGCAGTCGGTCAAGATTGCACAGGATGCCGGCACCCTGGGGACACTGCTGCACAAGTTGTTTCAGCGTACGTTTGAGGTGGCCAAAGAAGTCCGTACCAATACCGATATCGGTGGCAGTTCTATCTCGATGGCGGCCGCGGCGGTCAAGCTGGCACAACGTATTTTTGGCGATTTGAGCGGGCAGAGCGTGCTGTTTATCGGCGCCGGCGAGATGATAGAACTGTGTGCCGATCATTTTTCGGCGCAAAAACCCAAAAAAATCACCGTGGCTAACCGTACGCTGGAGCGTGGTGAGCAATTGGCGGACAAGATTCGCGGTCAGGGGCTGAATGTGCAGGCCATCTTGCTCAATGATCTGCCAGAGCGCTTTCATGAGTTTGATATTGTCATCACCAGCACGGCCAGCCAGTTGCCTATTGTTGGGCTGGGCATGGTGGAACGTGCCATCAAGGCGCGCAAGCATAGACCTATGTTTATGGTCGATTTGGCCGTGCCCCGCGATATCGAGCCAGAAGTGTCGGCGCTGGACGATGTGTTTCTTTACACCGTGGATGATTTGGCCCAAGTGGTGTCAGAGGGCTTGGGTAACCGTCAAGAAGCGGCCATTGACGCCGAGATGATTGTCAACGCGCGCGTGGATCACTTCATGCAGTGGCTCCGGCAGCGGGATGCAGTGCCTACCATCAAGGCGTTGCGTGACCAGATCGACAGTGTGCGTAAAGCAGAACTGGAAAAAGCGCTTAAGCTGATCCAAAAAGGTGAGCCGCCAGAAAAAGCCCTAGAAGCACTCAGTAATGCACTCACCAATAAATTTTTGCATGGCCCCAGCCATGCACTGAACAATACGCACGGCGATGCCCATGCCCATATGGCGCATCTCGTGAAACAACTTTTTCAAATCAAAGAATAATTTTTCAAGTATCGGGGCCTGCCCGGTCTTTGAGCGATAGGTAATCACACTATGAAACCAAGCATGTTGCAAAAGCTCGCCAACCTGAGCGAGCGTCTGGAAGAACTCAATCGCCTACTCAGCAGCGAGGGGGTGACCGACAATATGGATAACTATCGCAAGATCATGCAGGAGCACACTGAGATCACGCCGATTGTCGAGCAGTACCATATCTACGCGCAAACCGAGTCTGACATCAAAGAGGCGCACGCCATGTTGTCCGATTCGGAAATGAAAGAGTTTGCGCAGGAGGAGATCGAGACCGGGAAAAAACGCCTCGAGGAAGTGGCGCTGACATTGCAGAAGCTGTTGCTGCCCAAAGACCCCAACGACGAGAAAAACATCTTCCTCGAAATCCGTGCCGGGACGGGTGGTGACGAATCCGGCCTGTTTGCGGGTGATTTGTTCCGCATGTACTCCCGTTTCGCTGACCGCCAAGGCTGGAAGGTGGAAGTCGTCTCGGCCAACGAAGGCGAGGTCGGCGGCTACAAAGAGATTATTGCCAAAATTATCGGCTATGGTGCTTACTCCAAGCTTAAGTTTGAGTCTGGTGGCCACCGCGTGCAACGCGTTCCGGATACCGAAACGCAGGGCCGCATTCACACCTCTGCTTGCACGGTGGCGATTCTGCCCGAGGTGGAAGAGGTGGGTGATGTGGAGATTAATCCGGCTGACATTCGCATCGATACCTTCCGGGCCTCAGGTGCCGGTGGCCAGCACATCAACAAGACCGATTCTGCCGTACGTATTACGCATGCGCCGACCGGCATCGTGGTGGAATGTCAGGATGGCCGTAGCCAGCACGCCAACAAGGCGCAAGCTATGCAAGTACTTGCGGCGCGTATCAAGGCCAAGCAAGTCGACGAGCAACAAAGCAAAATCGCCTCCGAGCGCCGCAACCTGATTGGCTCGGGTGACCGTTCCGAGCGTATCCGCACTTACAACTATCCGCAAGGGCGCATCACGGATCATCGTATCAACCTCACGCTTTACAAAATTGAAGCTATTACCGAGGGCGATATGGATGAGTTGATTAATGCCCTCGCGACCGAGTATCAGGCGGATCTGCTGGCCAGTCTGGGTGAAGAAGGCTAATTGGCCGTGCATGCTTTTCGCATCCCCGATGCGCCGCGCAGTATTCAGAAAGATCATCCGATCAAGTTTTTGCTGGGCCCTGAAGCTATCGACTGCCTGGCGCATAACATCAGCTTGGTGCATGCAGCGTTTGATGCCTCCTTGTTTAAGCAGTTAGCCCTCACTGACATTGATGCGCTGGGGTTTATGGACCGTGCTGCCCATATCGCGGCCGCGCTCAAAGCCACTTTGCCGGCCAAATTCTCGCTGGCGACAGACGTATTATTGCAAACCCTGACGCCGCCCAATGCGCACACTGAGCGCTTGGGGTTGGGCGTGTTTTTTTATCTGCCGCACACACGCTTTATCGCTGATTACGGTCGTGACGCACAGCACAACGCAGGTGAGGATCCTTTTGTGGCGGCCATGCGTGCGCAGTATGAGTTAACGCGCCGCTTTACTGCCGAATTTTCTATCCGGCCTTTTCTGATTCACGATTTTGAACGTACCCTACAGCAACTTAAGGCCTGGCTGGATGATCCAGACCCGCATGTGCGTCGCCTGTGCACGGAGGGTTGTCGTCCGCGCCTGCCCTGGGGTGCCCGGATTCCGCAATTGATTGCAGATCCGAGACCGACATTGCCTATTCTTGAGGCACTGAAAAACGATCCTAGTCTCTATGTGCGGCGCAGTGTGGCCAATCATATGGGGGATATTGCCAAAGATCATCCTGAGATTGCATTTGAGGTATGTGAGCGCTGGCTTACGCATGCTGACAAAGATCTTAAATGGGTCATCCGCCACGCTGTGCGTCATCCAGCTCGGCAAGGCAATTCTGTCGCCATGGCCCTGCGACAGGCCGCTGGAGGCCGCTGATGACGCAGCTTGTCCAGCAGTTGCTGCGTACCGCCAGAAATACGCTGACCCAGCATGTGCCAGCAGAAGAAGCGACGATAGAGGCGCAGCTGTTATTGATGCATGTGCTCAAAGTGAATCGGGCCTGGCTGATTGCGCATGCCGCCGACTGCGTGAGCGCGGATGATGGCACGCGTTTTGATCAGCTGCTGCAACGACGTGCGCAAGGGGAGCCGGTGGCGCATATTTTGGGGCGCCGAGAGTTTTTTGGGCTGATGCTTAAAGTCACACCGCAGACCCTGATTCCGCGCCCAGATACTGAAACCCTGGTGGAGGCCGCATTAGCCAAAGTCCATGGCCGTATGCGCATTCTGGATCTGGGCACCGGCACAGGAGCTATTGCCTTGGCCCTGGCAAAGCATGCGCCAGCCGCAGAGGTGGTCGCCGTGGATGCTTCGGAGGCGGCCTTGGCGGTGGCCCGCGAAAACGCGCAACAGTTGCAGCTCCGTAATGTGGTTTGCGTGCTGAGTGACTGGTTTACTGCCGTGCCTGCCGGGCGGTTTGATTTGATCGTCAGTAATCCGCCTTATATCGAGCATGACGACCCACATTTGCGCCAGGGGGATTTGCGCTTCGAGCCTTTGACCGCATTGGCGTCGGGGGCAGATGGTTTAGATGATCTGCGGCAGATTGTGCGTCTGGCGCCTGAGCGATTGCAGCACGCAGGCTGGCTACTGCTGGAGCATGGGTATAACCAGGCGGATGCCGTGCAACAACTATTGAACGCGGCCGGGTTCGCTGGCGTCGAAACCATCACAGATCTTGCGGGCCAGCCGCGCGTCACGCTAGGACAATGGCTGCAACCAGTATGATTCTTGCTAGGGGTAGGCAATCAGCCACACCCAAGGAGTGTCGATGAAACGTATTCCCAATATCAAAGCGGTGTTGTTCGATCTCGATGGTGTGCTCTATGTGGGTGACCAGTGCATGGCTGGCGCGGTGGAGACGGTACAGCAGTTACGCACTGCCGGATTGGCCGTGCGTTTCGTGACCAACACCAGCACGCTCTCACTGGCCTCACTGCAACGCAAGCTCAATAAGCTGGGCTTCAATGTGGTGCCGGAAGAGATCATGAGTGCACCACAGGCGACCATCAAATACCTGCGAAAACAGCCGAAACCAGTGTGCAAGTTGCTGCTGGCTGAAGATGTGAAGCAGGATTTCTCTGGTTTTGACCAGTCGGAAACCGCGGCCAATTACATCGTGGTAGGGGATATCGGTGACCGCTGGTCTTATGCCTTGCTCAATGAGGTGTTTCATTGCCTGGTCAATGGCGCGCAGTTAATTGCCATCCACAAAAACCGCTTCTGGCAAACCGAACAGGGGCTGCAGATGGATATCGGCGCGTTTATCACAGGCTTGGAGTATGCCAGCAATACCCGCGCCATGCTGATGGGTAAGCCCTCGCAGCACTTCTTTAATATGGCGCTAGATGCTTTACGCCTCAAGCCGTCGGAAGTGATGATGGTCGGGGATGATATCGATGCCGATGTCGGTGGAGCGCAAGATGCCGGGCTGCATGGTGTGCTGGTGAAAACCGGTAAATACCGGGAAACCTATACCCGGCTCTCGGCGGTGGAGCCTGATGCCGTGATTGCGTCCGTGGCTGACGTGCCAGCTTTGCTGGGGCTGGCTGTCACTGCCGGCTAGCTGCGGCGGGTGGCTCGCCCTTTGGGCGGCTAGCATAGTATAATCGCGGAATGTCTGAATCGAATTCTGTTGGTATCGTCCAAGCGCAGATTGCGCATTTTACGCGGCCGCTCACCTTAAAAAGCGGTGCAGTCTTACCACAATATCATCTTGCCTATGAAACCTATGGCGAGCTTAACGCGGCCAAGTCTAATGCTGTGTTGATTTGTCATGCGCTCTCGGGTAACCATCATGTGGCAGGCCGCTATTCGGCGGAAGATAAATATGCCGGCTGGTGGGACAACCTCGTGGGCCCTGGTAAACCGCTGGACACCAATAAGTATTTTGTTATTGGTGTGAATAATCTGGGCGGCTGTCATGGCAGTAGCGGCCCTTCCAGCATTAATCCGCTCACGGATCGCCCTTACAGCGCGACCTTCCCGGTGGTGACGGTGGAAGACTGGGTAGAGTCACAAGCGCGTTTGCTCGACAGTCTGGGCATTGAGCAGCTGGCTGCGGTCATTGGTGGTAGCCTGGGCGGTATGCAGGCGCTGCAATGGAGTATCGTCTATCCCGAGCGCGTACGTCACGCTTTTGTGATTGCTTCGGCCCCCAATCTGACCGCGCAAAACATCGCCTTTAACGAAGTGGCACGTCAGGCCATTATCACCGACCCCGAGTTTTTTGAAGGCGATTATTACAACCATGGCACCGTACCGCGCCGCGGGCTGCGCATTGCTCGCATGCTGGGGCATATCACCTACCTATCTGATGATGCCATGGGTGAAAAGTTTGGACGCAAGCTGCGCCACGGCGACCTCAAATACAGCTTTGATGTGGAATTTGAGATGGAGTCCTACCTGCGCTATCAGGGCGACAAATTTGCCGGCGAGTTTGATGCCAATACCTATTTGCGCATGACACGTGCACTGGATTATTTTGACCCAGCCCGCGCCTATGGCGGAGATTTGAGTCAGGCACTGCGCCAGGCGCAGGCCAAGTTCGTGGTGATTTCGTTTACGACCGACTGGCGTTTCTCACCTGCGCGTTCGCGCGAAATCGTCCAGGCATTGCTCGACAATGCCCACCCCGTCAAATATGCCGAAGTGACTTCGGCCCACGGCCACGATGCTTTCCTGATGCATGATCAGTATTACCATGACATCATGCGCGCTTATCTGGAGCAGATTAAAGTATGACGATTGCGAAAAATACAAATATTCGCCCAGATTTTGCATTAATTACAAACTGGGTGCAGTCCAAATCCAAGGTGCTAGACTTGGGGTGTGGTGATGGCACGTTGCTGACGCACTTGCACGAGACGCTGGACACCACCGGTTACGGCATTGAGAAAGATGATGGCAACTGGCTGGCGGCCTTGAAAAACGGCGTCGATGTGATTCAGATGAACCTGGAAGAAGGCTTGTCAGGCTTTGAGGATCAGTCGTTTGATACCGTGATTTTGTCGCAAACATTGCAGGCCATGCACAACACCGAGAGTATTGTGCAAGAAATGCTGCGTGTGGGGCGTGAGGCGATTGTCACCTTCCCTAACTTTGGCTATTGGCGCAATCGCCTTCAGATTACGTTGGGCAAGATGCCAGTCTCAAAAAGTCTGCCCTACCAATGGTATGACACCCCCAACGTACACCTGTGCACGATTCAAGACTTTGATCAGTTTTGTGCCCAGCACCGTATTCAGATCATAGAGCGTAAGGTGATTACTGGTGGTCAGGATGTGCATGTGCTCCCCAATCTCATGGGCAACCTCGCCATGTACCGCCTTAAGGATGCCCGCCAGCGCTAGGCGCTAGTCTAGCCCGAGCTCTTTCAGCCGGCGGTAGAGCGTATTACGGCTCACCCCCAGCTGTCTGGCCACGGCAGAGATATTTCCGCCATGCTGTAGCATCGCCTGACGGATCGCCGACTCTGACTGTGCCTTGAGGCTGCTGCCGATTACCAAGGGCGCTGCGGCTTCAAAGGTTTGACTTTCGCAGGCCATCTCGTCCATAAAGTCATGCGTCAGATGCTGTAACTCAATCACGTCACCCTCTGCCAGTGCCACCGCCGTACGCAACACATTGTGTAACTGGCGCACATTGCCTGGCCACGGATGTGCGGCAAACACCGCCATCACCTCATCACTCACCGTGGCTTGCGGTGATTGTTCAATCTGTAAAATTACCTGTATCAGTCGCGACAAGTCCTGACGCTGGCGCAACGCCGGCAACTGCACGGTTAAGCCGTTAATGCGGTAGTACAGATCGCTGCGGAATTCGCCCGCCGCGACCTTCTCTTTGAGTTTTTGGTTGGTGGCGCTCACCAACATAAAGTTCACCGGGATAGACTTGCTGGAGCCCAGTGGCGTGATAGTGCGTTCCTGCAGTACGCGTAATAGCCGGGCCTGTAACGAAAGCGGCATGTCACCAATCTCGTCCAAAAACAGTGTGCCGCCATCGGCCTGTTGAATTTTGCCAATGTTGCCTTTGCGCTTGGCGCCGGTGTAAGCCCCTTCTTCATAGCCAAACAGCTCGGCCTCGATCAACCCTTCGGGCAGGGCTGCACAATTGACGGCAATAAAGGGCTGATGCTTGCGTGCGCTGGCATCATGGATGGCGCGTGAAAATAACTCTTTGCCGGCACCGGTCTCACCCAACACCAAAATCGGAATGTCACGGTTGAGCACCTGTTTCACTTGGGCGATAGCGGTTTTGAGTTGTGGGTCACCACTGTCCAGCAGCTCTAAGCTGGCCGCAGACTCTCTGGGCGCCAGTGGCAAAGGCTTGCTGCTGACCATAGCGGTTTGATTGGCGGATGCGCGGGCATAAAGTCTGGCACCGTTGCGTAGATGCAGGGGAAACAGGACGTCTGACGACAGGCCACGCTGCTTGAACGCCGTCCAGGATTCATCAAAAATGTCTTCAAAGCGAATGCGGCGCGCGGACAAGATGTCCTGATCCAGCGGCAAACCAAACTGGAACTGGCCGCTACGGTTGATGGCATGCAACTGTCCTTGCGCATCAAACAGGGCCACGCCCTCCCACAGCGTGCCGATGAACTCCGGGCGCACATGGAAATGCACGCCGATTTCGCCTTCGGCGGTGGCATGAAACAGCCGGTTCTCCACCATTTGTGCCGCCATTTTGACCAAGGCCAGCGTATGCTGCTGTGGCGCGTTGAGGTCGTTAGAGACGTCCAAGGTGGCGACCAGATGATTGTTCGCAGCAAAAATCGGCACGGCTGAACAGCTCAACGAGTGGTGGTAGGTCATGAAGTGCTCTGAGCCCTGCACGCTGATGGGCAGGCGCTCGACCAAGGCTGTGCCAATCGCGTTGGTGCCACGGTGCTCTTCGCTCCATGAAGCCCCTGGCAGCAGGGAGGCGCGAATCTCGTTTTCATCCACGCCCTCGCCTTTGGTGCGCAGAATCACGCCTTCGCTATCGGTCAGGATGACCAGGCTGCGCGTGTGCGCGATCTGCTCGCTCAGCGTTGTCATCTCTGGTTCGGCATGCGTGAGCAGCAAACGGTTTTTTTCCAGACGTTCGGCCAGCTCTTGTGCCGTGATGATCTGATCTTCGACCGGCGCCTGTTCATCTACCCCCTTGACCATGCAGCGACGCCAGGAGCGTGCGATGGCCTCAGCAATTGCGCGCTGATCATCTCGCAGGCCTGTCTGTGGCGTCTGGTTATCGGACGAAGAATATTGATTGGGCATTAAAACTGAACACCTGTTACATCGTATTGAACAACTGTACCAGTATGACACACTCGCTGAACAGCAGCGCAGGCGCGCCTGACAGGCTGCATTTTGACCATACTGGATTAAGTTTTTGATTTTAATTCATTTTTTCTAAATTCCAAAATAAAACGCAGGGTTGGCACAGGCGTTGCAATAGTAAGCAGGCAGTCACAAAAGAAGCCTTTGCTGACCGTTTGCAACATCACATTCCAGCTTCACCGTATCTATTTTGGAGGACATTATGCAACAACGTATCAAGCTCGCCATCGGCGCCATGCTGCTCGGTAGCCTCAGCACTACTGCTTGGGCAAACGCCGAACTCGACGCCATGATGAAAGATGACAGCCAGTGGCCTATGGCGCGTAAAGATTATGCTAACCAAGGTTATAGCCGCTTGTCACAAATCAACAAAAGCAACGTCAAACAACTGAAACTGGCATGGACATTTGCCACAGGTGTGAACCGTGGTCATGAAGGCGCACCGCTGGTAATCGGTAACACCATGTACATCCATACCGCGTTTCCAAACAACGTATACGCGCTGGATCTGAATGATAACCAAAAGATCCTGTGGTCCTATTTCCCTAAACAGGATCCGGACGTGCAGTCTGTATTGTGCTGCGATAACGTCAACAAAGGTCTGGGCTACGGTGACGGCAAGATTCTGCTGCAACAGAATAATGGCGTACTGGTTGCGCTGGATGCCAAAACCGGTGCCAAGTTGTGGGATGTCAAAGTGAACGACCCAAAAATGGGTTCAGCGAACACCAACGTTCCACACGTGTTTAAAGATAAAGTCATCACCGGCTGTTCAGGTGGCGAGTTTGGTGTGCGTTGCCATATTTCTGCCTACAACCTCAAGGATGGCAGCCTGGCATGGAGAGCCTACAGCACTGGCACAGACAGCGAAATGCTGATTGGTAAAGACTTCAACAAGGAAAACCCGCACTACAGTGCACTGTCCGTGTATGAAGATGTGAACGGTGGCAACAAAATGGGCGGCTCCTTCAAGCCGCTGGATAAATCTCAATTGAAATATC
>CAYTIV010000065.1:0-10157 GCA_964437895.1 uncultured Methylotenera sp. | reverse complement strand
TCAACGCTTCCACCCGTTTTGCCGATGGCTTTGAATATGGCTTTGGCGCAGAAATCGGCATCTCCACCGACAAGCTGCATGCGCGCGGCCCGGTCGGTCTGGAAGGGCTCACCTCATTAAAATATGTCGTTCTGGGTGATGGCCACGTGAGGGCTTGATGCCTATGCACATGCCCGTCTGCTCAGATCTACGCCGCGCGGGCCTCCTGAACATGCCTGTCGCCTCGGGTCAGCGAGTGGCCCAATGTGACACGCCACGCAAGCAAAAGCAGGCCTAGCATGGAAATCATCGGTCTGTTTGGCGGCACCTTCAACCCCATTCATCTGGGACACTTGGCACTGGCTGACAGTGTCTACCAAACAGTAGGCTGTACACAGATCCGCTTTATTCCGGCCGCTGTGCCACCGCATAAAGAGGCGCCAGCGGTCACGGCGCACCATCGTGCCGCCATGGTCCAACTGGCCATCCAATCGACGCCTCAGTATGTACTCGACCCCTGCGAGCTAGACCGTCAGGGGCCATCCTACACCATAGAGACCCTGCACTTATTGCGTCAACAATTCCCGCAACATGCCCTCTGCCTCATCATGGGTCAGGACAGCTATCAGCAATTGCCGACCTGGCATCGCTGGCAGGCCCTGCTGGAATACGCGCATGTGCTGGTCGTCCACCGTGCTGCGCACGACGCGCAGCTGTTGCTCCATGCTGCGCATGCAGGCAAGCAGGTCGACATCATTGCGGCCAAACACGCCTTTGCGCAACACAGCCACGGCCTGATCAGCTTTTTACCGCTGCCTCCCCCTGGCATCTCATCTACCCTGATTCGGCAGCGTCTGGCCCAAGCACCGCTGTCGGCAGCGCCCGACTTGCCGCCTGCGGTATGGCAATACATACAACAGCATCATCTCTACCAGACAAACTAATTCCGCCTGACGTGCCAAGCCTGCATAACGCTACAAAAATCGCTATACTGGCCACACAACAACACACAAAACTCAAGAGGAATCGTCTGCAATGAAACATACACCCTGGGCCTTGGCGGCCTTGTTAATGACCTCCACATCGGCATTTGCCAACATCGATATTCAGTTTGATTACAGCTACGACAGCAGTGGTTTCTTCAATAGCAGCAACCGACTGACACTGGATGCAGCCGCTTCGGTGTTTGAAACCCGGCTGGCTGATCAGCTCACCGGCATCCAGTCCGCTGGCGTCAATAATTTTCAAACCCTGATCTACAATCCTTCTGACCTGAGCCAAACAGTCACCCTGCCACAACAATCTCTTGCCGAAAACGTCATCAGAATCTATGTCGGCGGTGACACGCTGGGCGGCCTCAGTATTGGTGCCGGCGGGCCTGGTGGCTTTTCCTGCTCTGGCCTGGGCGGCTTCTGCAACAATGCCGCCAGCCGCGGGCAATCTAACACCAGCGGTCCCTCAGCCAGTGACTTTGGGCCCTGGGGTGGCATGATCAGTTTTGACAATACCTCCCCCTGGTATTTCGGGCTGGATGCCAAGGGCTTATCTGGCAGCCAATACGACTTTTACACCGTGGCTGTGCACGAAATAGCCCATGTCCTTGGCTTTGGTATTTCCCCCTCGTTTGAAACCTTGGTCAGTGGCACAACATTCACCAGTCCAGAAACCGGCACGGTGTCTTTAAGTGCAGATCTGGGACACTGGGCGGCAGGCACACTGAGCACCGTGGGCGGCAAGGTGCAGGAAACCGTGATGGATCCTGATATCACGCCCGGTACGCGCAAATACTTTACGGCGCTGGATTATGCAGGCTTGGCCGCCATAGGCTGGTCTGTGGTCAGCCCCGTGCCTGAGAGCAGTGCCTCACTGAACCTGGTTGCAGGCGGCCTGTTACTCACGCTCATGCGCAGAAGAAGCGCGATCAAAACTGCTGCTTAATAGTCAGCCGCGCGGCTTCAAACCCACAGGCCCCTGACATAGGGGCCTTTTTTATGGCTTGACCATGCGCGTGGAGGACGCGCTCACCGACCAGCGATGACAGCGGACTCCGACAGGCAACACAGCATTTTTATCAACTTATGTGTCAAATTTTAGGTGTTTTATACAAAAACACACTTAAAGTATTGAATTGAATGACTAATTGACCACTTCATATTGTATACACGCTTGAAAATGTTTGATAAGGTATGAATTATCAAAATAATGGCGGTGAAATACACCGCACACTGCCCGGGGTGACATTCATGAAGATGGAGCAAAAGTCAGGCAAGTATTTGTACACCATACGCAGTGCGAATAGTGTACTGGTGGAAAATTTACAGGTATTTGGCAAATCGCGTGCGGAGGCAGATGAAAAAATCCGTCAGATGTACTGGCGTTGTCAGATTCTGAGTTGCTGCATGGTGACGGATCTGGAGACGCGCGCGCCCAACCTGAAAATGCAGTGGGTACGGCCCACGCCCAAAGCCGTCAACGGCTAAGGCTCCCAGCGCTCTTTGAGCGCTTTTTTTATGTCTGCGCGCTATTTTTCTGGCACGCGGCTAGGTTTTTGCCACGCCACTAAAACAAACACAGGTTATTTGCAGAGGGCAGGCGCTTGCCGCTTCTTTTTCTGGCCGGTTTTTTCCAGGGGCTGGGCGCAGGCGCAACGGGCAGGTCTTCATCAAACAAGCCACGTTGCACCGGAAACATCTCCTGTTGCAGGGCAGCCGTCTGCAGTTCCGACCGCAGCTCGCAGTCCAGCCATAGGTCCGAGCGCGGCACACAGCAACAAGGCAGAATCTCATCTGCCGCCACAAAGGCCAAAGGCAACTCCACATAATCGACGCGGCCATCCAGCAAGCGCACGCGACAAGCCCCACAGTAGCCACTGCGGCACTGGTACTCCACATCATGCCCCGTGCGTTCCAGCCCTTCCAACAGGGTTTCCTGCGGTAATAACTGAAAACGGTGTTGCTGACTGCGAATACTGATCATGCAGCCCTTACAACTCGAAGTCGTGCAGGTCGTCAGCGGAGACTTCCGCATCAATCTGGCCAATCAGGTAGGAGCTCAACTCCACTTCCTGTGGCGCCACTTGCACCGTATCCGAGGCGAGCCAGGTATTGATCCACGGAATCGGGTTGTTTTTGGCCTGCGGAAATGCCGCAGGCAAGCCCACCGCCGCCATGCGCGTGTTGGTGATGTACTCTACGTACTGACACAGGATGTCTTTGTTAAGGCCTATCATAGAACCGTCTTTAAACAGATATTCAGCCCACTGTTTCTCTTGCTCGGCGGCATGACGAAACATCTCCACGCACTCTGGCTGCAACTCCGCCGCAATCTCGGCAAACTCAGCATCGTCATGCCCTGAGCGCATGATGTTCAGCATATGCTGCGTACCTGTCAGATGTAGCGCCTCATCACGCGCAATCAGACGGATGATTTTGGCATTGCCTTCCATCAGCTTGCGCTCGGCAAATGCAAACGAGCAGGCAAAGCTGACATAAAAGCGGATGGCTTCCAGAATATTCACATTCATCAGGCAGCGATACAGCAGCTTTTTGAGTGCGCGCCGGTTCACCTCACGGGTCTCGCCATTGATCACATGCTGGCCCTCCCCTAGCTGCGAGTACAACATGGTCTGCTGTATCAGCTCATCGTAGTAGCAGGCAATATCAGACGCCCGCGCAGTGATGTGCGCATTACGCACAATGTCATCAAACACCACGGAGGGATCATTGACGATATTGCGGATGATATGCGTGTAGGAGCGGGAATGTATGGTCTCGGAAAACGCCCAAGTTTCAATCCAGGTTTCCAGCTCAGGCAAGGACACCAGAGGCAGCAGCGCAACATTTGGACTGCGGCCCTGTATCGAATCCAGCAGCGTCTGGTATTTAAGATTGCTGATAAAAATATGCTTCTCGTGGGCGGGCAGATTCTGATAGTCGGCCCGGTCCTGTGAGACATCAACCTCTTCCGGCCGCCAAAAAAACGATAGCTGCTTTTCGATCAATTTTTCAAACACGGGATATTTTTGCTGGTCATAGCGGGCCACGTTGACCGGTTGCCCGAAAAACATGGGTTCTTTTAACTGCTCATTGTCGATCTTGCTAAAAATACTATAGGCCATGGCCAAGGTTCCTTATCTATGCGCGCGTACGGTGGTTGGCGGCGTGTGGCTGGCGGACAATACTGCCGCCAGCCACTGCCCGCAGGGTGACGCTGTGGCGCGGTTTAAATCTTGCAGGCGCCGCTTGCGCAGCCGTCATCCTCAGCCTCGGCACCACCCTCACCGGCACCGTCACGCGTATTGTGGTAATACAGGGTCTTGATGCCCAGCTTGTACACCTGCAGCAGATCCTTGAGTAACTGCTTCATGGGCACCCGGCCGCCTTCAAACCGTGCGGGGTCGTAATTAGTATTGGCCGAGATCGACTGGTCAATAAACTTCTGCATGATGCCGACCAGCTTCAGATAGCCGTCATTGTTAGGCATGTTCCACAATAACTGATACTGGTCGCGCAAGCGTTCGATCTCAGGCACGACCTGCCGCAAAATACCATCTTTGGATTGCTTGACCGACACCAGCCCGCGCGGCGGCTCAATACCGTTGGTGGCGTTGGCAATCTGGCTGGAGGTCTCTGACGGCATCAATGCCGTCAAGGTCGAGTTGCGCAAACCATGGCGCTGAATCTCGGCGCGCAGGCCTTCCCAATCCAGATGCAAAGGCTCCTCACACAAGGCGTCCAGATCTTTCTTGTAGGTATCTATCGGCAGCACGCCTTGGGCATAGGTGGTTTCGGCAAAGGCCTGACAGGGGCCGAACTCACGCGACAGCTGTACCGAGGCCTTCAGCAGATAGAACTGTATGGCCTCGAACGTACGGTGTGTCAGCCCCAGCGCCGCCGTCTCGGTATAACGCGTGCCATGCTTGGCCAGATAATAGGCGTAATTAATCACACCCACGCCCAGCGCGCGACGCTTGTGGGTCGCATTGAGCGCTGCCCGCACCGGATAATCCTGATAATCCAGCAACGCATCTAGGGCGCGCACCACCAGTTCAGCCAGTCCTTCCAGTTCGTCCAGGTTCTCCAGCGCCCCCAGATTAAAGGCAGACAGGGTGCATAAGGCAATCTCCCCTTCAGCATCATTAATATCATTGAGCGGCCGGGTCGGCAGCGCGATTTCCATGCACAGATTAGACTGACGCACAGGCGCCTGCGCCGGGTCGAAAGGACTGTGGGTATTGCAGTGATCCACGTTCTGGATATAGATGCGGCCAGTGCCAGCACGCTCTTGCATCAACAGCGAGAACAACTCCACCGCCGGCAGGCTGCGCTTGCGTATCTGTGGGTCCGCCTCATACTGCGCATACAACCGCTCAAAACTATCTTGGTCTGCAAAAAACGCCTCATAGAGGCCGGGCACGTCATGCGGTGAAAACAGCGTAATCGTTTGCCCCTTAATCAAACGCTGATACAGCAGACGGTTGAGTTGTACACCATAATCGAGATGGCGCACGCGGTTATCCTCCACGCCGCGGTTGTTCTTGAGTACCAGCAGCGACTCTACCTCCAGATGCCACAAAGGATAGAACAGCGTCGCCGCGCCGCCGCGTACCCCGCCTTGCGAGCAGGATTTCACCGCCGACTGAAACAGTTTATAAAACGGCAGGCAGCCCGTGTGCTGTGCTTCGCCGCCGCGGATCTCGCTGCCCAGGGCACGGATACGTCCGGCATTGATACCGATGCCTGCGCGCTGAGACACATATTTAACGATGGCACTGGTGGTGGCATTAATGCTATCCAGGCTGTCATCACACTCAATCAACACGCAAGAGCTAAACTGGCGCGTCGGCGTGCGCACACCGGCCATGATCGGCGTCGGTAGCGAAATCTTGAAGGTAGACACCGCATCATAAAATCGGTGGATGTAATCCAGTCTGGTCTGGCCCTGGTAACGGGCAAACAAACTCATCGCCACCAGCATGTAGAGAAACTGCGGGCTCTCGTAAATTTTCTTGGTGACCCGGTTTTGCACCAGATACTTACCTTCCAGCTGCTTCACGGCCGCATAAGAAAAATGCATGTCGCGCCAGTGGTCTAGGTACGCATTCAACTGCTCAAACTCATCCCGCGTGTAATCCTGCAATAGATGCGGATCGTACTTACCCAGGGCGGTGAGATGGCTGACATGGTCAAACAGATGCGGCGGCTCAAACTGCCCGTAAGCAATCTTGCGCAGATGAAAAATGGACAAGCGGGCCGCCAGATATTGATAATCCGGCGTCTCTTCGGAGATCAGATCAGCCGCAGACTTGATGATGGTCTCGTGGATATCATCGGTGCGGATACCATCATAAAACTGTATATGCGAACGCAGTTCTACCTGCGACACCGACACATTATTCAGGCCTTGTGCGGCCCAGTCGATCACGCGATGGATTTTATCTAGATTGATTGGTTCCTTGCGCCCATCCCGTTTGGTGGCTTGCATGGATTCGTATTGTGACATTGTTGGCTCCCAATTCTGGAAGCAAGGTACATGGCGCGGGCTGAAAAGCGGCCGTTCAGGTCAAGAGACGCCTGCCTCTTCACCGGATAAACATCTGCTGACAGACCTGTAGTACAGCCGATAAACGATCATCTGCTGCATATGCCGAGGACACCCCGCCTCAAACGTTAACAAGAAAAGCACGGCAGGTCTCCTGGCTTTCAGGTCTTCATTGTTTGCTTACGCCTTCCCGAATGACTTCAGTGGCTTAGCAGCAGCAAACAACTCGCTGATTACAGTTGCGGGGGCAGCTCTGGCTTGATGATTCCTGTGCGGTCTCACGCACCAGATTCCCTATTAAACACAAAACATGACAATGTTCTGTGTACCGTATGGATGCGACTATAAATCAATATCTATTGATTTTCAACAAACAAAACACAATATATTGTTATTTTCAGCTAAGTCCTTGTATCGCAATAGTATTATTCCGGCGCCGTTGGCGGCGCGTGTGAAGCGCGCCCAGCGGAGCCAAACTGTCGCAAAAAATGGCCTAGCTACCGCCCAAAGCCTTAAACAGGTTGACCTGATTTTGCAGGGCCTGTTGCTGCGTTTGCAAGGCTTGCAACTGCGCATCCAGCACGCTGCGCTGGGCATCCAGCAACTCGAGGTAAGTCACCAGCCCTTGATCCAGCTTGCGCCGTACCAGTTGCAGGCGATCCGCTTCAAGCGCCTGCAAGCGCTGACGGGCCGCCAGTTCTTCGGCCATCACGCCGCGAGTCGTCAGCACGTCCATCACTTCCTTGAACGCGGTTTGTATGGTTTTCTCGTAATTCACCACCTCCAGCCGCTGACGCGTTTCTGCCAGGCTGAGCGCTGCCTGATTACGGCCCGCATTAAAGATAGGCAGCACCAGCTGCGGACTAAATGCCCAGTAGTTATTGCCGGTGTCAGAAAACAGCTTTGAAAAAGACGTATTCACCAAGCCGATGTTGGTCGTCAGTTGCAAGCGTGGGTAAAACGCCGCGCGGGCGGCCCCGATATTGGCATTGGCTGCCTGCAGCTGATGTTCGGCCGCCCGAATATCGGCCCGGCGCACCAGCAGGCTGGACGGTAACCCCGCGAAGACATCAGCCATCTGCATGGCTGCGAGGGGCTTGACCGGCAACACCGTGGTTTGTGCAGGCTCACCCAACAACAAAGTCAGCACATTACGGGTGACCGCCAGCTGCCGCTGGCGTTGCGCCAGCAGCGCCTGCGCCTGCTCGACTTGAATCTGGGCCGCTTTCACGTCCAGCATCTGATCAACGCCGGCCGCCTGACGCCGTTGCGTACGTTGCAACCACTGTTTACGATCTTCCAATATCCGCTGGGTCAATGCCAGCTGGTCATGCAGACTGAGCCAGTTCACATACTGGTTAGCGATTTCCGTCACCAGTGACACTTCGACCGCTTGCCGGTTTTCTGTCACGGCCAGATACTGCGACAGCGCCGCCTGAGACAGGCTTTTGACACGCCCAAATACATCAATCTCATAGTCTGAAATGCCGACCCCTACCCGGTAAAGCTCAGCGTCAAAAGCCTGGTTGGCGGTAAACACAGTGCGACTGCGATCATAACCCAGCGTGCCTTGCACGGTAGGTAAACGCTCAGCCTTCTGGATCCCATAGGTCGCCTGCGCCTCATCCATGCGCAATACCGCGGTTTTCAGATCACGATTGTGCGCCAGCGCCGTTTGGATCAGTGCCTGTAAATCGGCATCCTGAAAATACTGTTGCCAGAGCAAGGGCGGCGCTTCCTGCGGCAGCGCAGACGCAGCATCTGCTGCGGACTCCACGGTGTACTGCGCAGGGATTGGCGCCGCAGGGCGCAGATACTCCGGCACCAGACTGCAGCCAGCGCTCAAGGTGGCAAGCGCCGTGAGCCAGAGGAAAGACTTGAATCTCATGTAGGCTCCTTAATGTGGGCTGTCGGCACACGCATCCAGCGTCCGACAACCAAGAAGAACAGCGGCACAAAGAACACGGCCAGCACGGTCGCCGTCATAATCCCGCCCAGCACACTGGTGCCGATGGCAATCTGTGCGCCGGAGGCCGCGCCGGTCGAAAATGCCAGGGGAATCACGCCGACGCCAAACGCCAGCGAGGTCATGACAATCGGGCGCAAGCGTTCCTTGGCGGCCAGCAGGCTGGCATCCAGCACGGCCATGCCTTGCAACACATGCTCGCGTGCAAACTCGACAATCAGAATGGCATTTTTGGCCGACAGACCGATGGTGGCAATCAGGCCGACTTTGAAGTAAATATCATTCGGCAGGCCGCGCAGCGTCACGCCGAGTAAAGCACCAAGCACCCCCAGCGGGACCACCAGCATCACTGCAAACGGAATGGCCCAGCTTTCATAGAGGGCGGCCAACACCAGAAACACCACCAGTATGGAGACAGTAAATAGCCAGAAGGCCTGACTGCCAGACTGTTTTTCCTCCAGCGATTGTCCAGCCCACTCAAAACCGATGCCGCGGCCCAGTCCCTGCACCAACTGCTCCATGGTGCGCATGGCCTCCCCACTACTGTAGCCAGGGGCGGCGGCACCGTTGATATTGAAAGAAGGCAGCCCATTAAAGCGGGTGCGTTGCGGTGCGCCCATGCTCCATTGCAACGTGATCAGCGAGTCTAGTGGCACCAGGCTGCCATTGGCCGCCTTGAGCCGTATCCTCGCTAAGTCCTCCAGGGTTTGGCGCTGCTGGCCATCGGCCTGCACAATTACTCTGCGTACCTGATTACCATAGACAAAGTCGCCCAGATAATTGGAGCCGAGCAAGGTCGCCAGCGAATCGTTAATCTCGTCCAGTGAGATGCCCAGTGCACTGGCCTTGTTGCGATTGAGTTGCACATTGACCACAGGCGTGTCGTAGAGGCCCGCAAACAACACATTGGCCAACGCCGGTTGACTGGCCGCCTGGGTCAGCAACTGATCACGCGCTTGCAATAGCCGCTCCATGCCCACACTGGCTCTATCCACCAGCTTGAGATCGAAGCCGCCCACACTGCCCAGCTCTGGCAACGGCGGTGCATTCATGGCAAAACTGAGTACATCCGGGCGGTTGGCAAATTGCTGATTCATACGATCGACAATCGCTTGCACCTGTTGCGTCGCCTGTGGCCGCTGCGACCAGTCTTTGAGCGTGATGAACAGCATGCCGCTATTGGTGCTGGTGCCATAAAAACTAAAGCCACTGACTTCAAACACAATTTCAACCGGCTCGCGCTGGCGAATCTCCTGACTCATTTTCCCCAGCACCGCGGCCGTTTCAGCCAGCGTGGCACCTTGCGGCAAAGAGACCATCACCATCAAATTGCCCTGATCTTCTTCTGGCAAAAAGGCATCGGGCAAACGCATAAACAGCCAGGCGACCAATGCCACCATCAGGCCAAACACGGCCAACCAGCGCAGAGGACGCATCAGCATGGCACGCGTGAGGAGGCCATAGCGTGCAGTGCAGCGCTCCACGGTGTGATTAAACCAGACAAAAAAGCGCGGCTGCGGGCCCTGCCCATGCGTGAGCAGCGTGACGCAGAGCGCAGGCGTTAATGACAAGGCCAGAAAAGCCGAAAACAGGATAGACACCGACAAGGCCAGTGAAAACTGACGATAGATATTGCCGACCGCGCCCCCAAAAAACGCCATAGGCACAAACA
>CAYTIV010000064.1:0-10181 GCA_964437895.1 uncultured Methylotenera sp. | reverse complement strand
TCTCTGGTGAAGCCGAGTTTGTGGTTGCACCAGCTGGCGCAGGTGAAGTGGGTATTTATCCACATCACACACCGATGATTACGACCATCAAGCCAGGCGCATTGCGTATCAAACAATCTTCAGAGCAGGAAGAGACCCTGATCTATATTTCTGGCGGTTTGCTGGAAGTACAACCAGGCTTGATCACTGTATTGGCAGATACTGCAATCCGTGGTCATGATTTGGATGAAGCGAAAGCGATTGCTGCTAAAGAGGCTGCAGAAGAAGCGTTGCGTAACCGTTCTGCAGAGATCGATTATGCGGCTGCACAAGCTGAACTGGCTGAGGCGGTAGCGCAGATTCAAGCAATTCAAAAAATGCGCAAATCTGTGCACTAAGGTGCAACAGATGGATAAAAAAGGCGACTTTCGAGTCGCCTTTTTTGTTTCTGAGATAAAATAACAGCATGAATGATTTAAATATTGTAATTCTGGCAGCGGGTAAAGGTACCCGCATGCGGTCTGATTTACCAAAGGTGCTACATCATGTGGGTGGTAAACCAATACTGCATCATGTGATCGATGCCGCACGGCAGTTAAAGCCTCAAAATATCATCGTCGTGTATGGCTTTGGTGGCGAGCAAGTGCAGCAACAAACACCGGGTGATGACCTCAAGTGGGTATTACAGTCTGAGCAATTGGGCACCGGTCATGCAGTACAACAGGCGCTGCCTTTTTTGCCTAATGAAGGCCAAACACTCGTGTTGCTAGGAGATGTGCCGCTGGTAGATGTCAAAGCCTGTGAGGCGATGTTGGCTCAGTCAGCACAACATCTGGTCGTGCAAACGTTTATCAAGCCTGATCCTACTGGCTACGGCCGGATTGTGCGTAACGCCGAAAATCAAGTGATTGCAATCGTTGAGCATAAAGATGCCAGTGAGGCACAACGCGCGCTACAAGAAGTAAACACGGGCATTATGGCGATGCCGAATGCGCAGTTAAAGACATGGCTGGCAAAGATTACTAATCAGAACGCTCAACAGGAGTACTATCTGACGGATATTATTGCGCTATCCGTGGCAGAAGGACGTGCAGTTTTACCGCATGTCGTTTCAGATGCTTGGTCAGTGACGGGCATCAATTCCAAACTTGATTTACAACACATTGAACGTGAGTATCAGTTGCGACGCGCAACGCAGTTGATGCAGTCTGGCGTCACGCTACTCGATGCGCAGCGTATTGATATACGCGGTGAATTGCTGTGTGGTCGCGATGTCACGATCGATGTGAGCTGTGTGTTTGAAGGCCGTGTAATACTGGAAGATGATGTACAGGTTGGCCCGCATTGTGTGATCAAGAATGCTACGCTGGCCAAAGGCACGCGGCTGGCCGCTTTTACGCATATCGATGATGCCGAGGTCGGCCCTGGCAGTAAAATTGGCCCGTTTGCACGACTACGCCCTGGCACACACTTGGATGCAGAAACGCATGTCGGTAATTTTGTCGAGATTAAAAACGCTACTGTAGGCGTTGGCAGCAAAGTCAACCACTTGGCCTATGTGGGTGATGCTACCGTTGGTGCGAAGGTCAATATTGGTGCAGGTACTATTACCTGTAACTATGATGGTGCCAACAAGCATCAAACAGTGATTGAGGACGATGTATTTGTTGGTTCAGACACGCAGTTGGTGGCGCCGGTGACGATCGGTCGCGGAGCCACCATCGCAGCAGGCTCTACAATTACCAAAGATGTGCCTGCTGAGAGTTTAACTCTATGCCGCGCACGTGAACAACGTTCAATTCAAGGATGGAAACGTCCGCAAAAGGTGAAAAAATAAAGTTATGTGTGGCATTGTCGGTGCGGTTTCCAATAGAAATATCGTTCCCCTTCTGATCGAGGGATTAAGCCGGCTGGAATATCGTGGCTATGATTCTGCAGGGATTGCGATATTAAATCAGCATATAGAGCGTGCCCGCGCTGTGGGCCGCGTGGCTGAGCTTGAGCGCAAGGCGCAACAGATGGACAGCCGGATCGGCATAGGTCATACCCGTTGGGCGACGCATGGTGGCGTGACTGAGCAGAATGCACACCCGCATGTCTCGCCTAGCCAAGAAGCAGCACAGATTGCCGTCGTACATAATGGCATCATTGAGAATCATGATGAACAGCGTGATCGCCTACAGGCGTTGGGCTATCAGTTTTATTCCCAAACCGACACTGAGGTCATCGCGCATCTCGTGCACTATTATTACCAGCAAACGCATGACTTACTCTCCGCAGTGAAACAGGCGATTACCGAGTTAACAGGCGCTTATGCGATTAGCGTGATTGCGCTAGAAAACCCGGCGCAAATGGTGGTGGCCCGGTTAGGCTGTCCCTTGTTGATCGGCTTGGGGGAGCATGAAAATTTTGTGGCTTCAGATGTTTCGGCAGTCCTATCAGCAACCCGAAAAGTCATCTATATGGAGGATGGCGATGTCGCGACGCTGCAGACCGATGGCGTGGTGATCATGAATGCGCAAGGTGAGGTCGTGAGCCGCAAGGTGCACATGAGTGATGTATCGCTGGCCTCTCTAGAACTCGGCCCCTACAGCCATTTCATGCAAAAGGAAATCCATGAACAACCGCGAGCCATCAGCGACACGATAGAGGCGCTGATTGATGACGGGGCATTTAGAAGCGAACTGTTCGGGCAAGCTGCGGCCAAGGTATTCCAAGAAATAGACAGTATTCTGATTTTGGCGGCTGGAACCAGCTATTACGCCGGTTTGACGGCGAAGTACTGGCTGGAAAGCATCGCTAAAATTCCAACCTCGGTTGAAATTGCCAGTGAGTATCGCTATCGAGACTCCGTGCCTAATCCTAAACAATTGATTGTCACCATCTCTCAATCCGGTGAGACACTGGATACCATGGAGGCACTTAAGCACGCGCAAAAACTGGGGCATGCTTATAGCTTGGCGATTTGTAATGTGCAGGAAAGTGCCATCCCGCGCGCTTCGTCACTGATTTTTTATACACGTGCCGGGGCTGAAATTGGCGTGGCCAGCACCAAAGCTTTTACCACGCAGTTAATTGCACTGTTTGTATTGTCCGTGAGCCTTGCCAAGGCTAGAGGCCTGCTCAGTGCCGCGCAAGAGCAGCAGTATCTGGCCGATTTGCGACAACTGACGGGAAGTGTGCAGATTGCATTGAATCTGGAGCCCCAAATCCGAGAATGGGCGCATCGTTTTGGCGATAAGGAGCATGCCTTGTTCCTGGGGCGTGGCGTACATTTTCCAATCGCCATGGAAGGTGCGCTCAAGCTGAAGGAAATTTCATACATTCACGCAGAGGCCTATCCTGCAGGCGAGTTGAAACACGGGCCGTTGGCATTGGTAGATAGCAACATGCCTGTGGTCGTGATTGCGCCCAATGATACCTTGCTGGAAAAAGTGAAATCCAATATGCAGGAAGTGAAAGCACGCGGTGGCGAGCTTTTTGTCTTTGCCGATGCAGACAGTCATTTCAATGCTTCAGAAGGTGTACATGTCATCCGCACCCCGCGTCACGTGGGCGTGCTCTCCCCTATTCTGCATGTGATTCCGGTACAGCTGCTGGCTTATCATGCTGCGCTATTGAAAGGCACCGATGTGGATAAACCACGCAATCTTGCCAAGAGCGTCACGGTGGAATAAAGACTAAAACACAGAAAAGCCCCGGTAATCGGGGCTTTTTTATGCTTAAGAAAAGTGTGAGAAACGCTTACACTGGTACTCGGTGCTAATCAGGAATGCAGTTATGACCACGACAAGTCAGAGTATTATCGGTCGTCAGCCGATTGTTAACAGTCAACAGGAAATCATTGGTTACGAATTCTTTTTCAGAAACGAAACCGATGACAGTAGTACGCCGTTTGAAGAAGATATTCAGACCTGTGCCAGAATTTTAACCACGACCATGGATGAAATGCATGAGAACTGGTTACTGGGACAACAGCTGGCGTTTATCAACGTCGATCACGTCATGTTGAATAGCCTGTTTCTTGAGCTGATGCCAGCTGAGAAAACGGTGCTCGAAATTGTGCATCATGTCGAAGTCACACCAGAGATTATTGCGCGTTGCAATGAGCTCAAGGCACTGAAGTTCCGTATTGCATTGGATAACCCACAACGCCATCCCCAACTGGATGCTTTGGTACCGCATGCCGACTTTATCAAGTTGGATATGCGCGATGTCAGCGTGACGGAAGCGACGCAATGGTTAAAAAGATACCAGACGGGATCCTGCAAACTGATTGCGGAAAAAGTTGAGCAAAATGCACAGTTCCAAAGCTTGTTAGATATTGGTTACGCGTATTTTCAGGGTTATTTTTATGCCAAGCCAGAAAATATTAGTACCAAAGTAATTAATCCAAGTTTTGATGGTGTGCTGCACTTGCTAAACCTGGTGAGCCAAGAAGCCGAAAATAAAACCATTGAAAATGGATTCAAACGTGACACGACGCTGAGTTACAAATTACTCAGGTATATCAATTCGGTCGGGTTTGGTCTCTCTTGTGAGGTGCAGTCTATTGGGCATGCACTGACTATTCTAGGCCGTAACCAGCTTTATCGTTGGCTGACTTTGTTGATGGTGACCGCCGGTAACAATAGCAGCTCCCCTGCCCTCATGAAAACCTCCATTACTCGCGGTCGACTAACAGAGTTGCTGGGTGAGCCATTTTTTGAAAAGCGTGACCGCGACAATCTGTTTGTGGTTGGTGTCTTTTCATTACTCGATGTGATGCTCAAAGTGCCTATGGATAACGTGCTGGAGAAGTTGCAACTGCCAGACGCGATTGTGGATGCGCTGACAGAGCGGAGTGGTGTCTTCGGCCCGTTTCTCAAGCTCACAGAGGCCTGTGAAGACGCCAATAACGATGAAATTCTGCAGCTTGCTGCTTTGTTACAACTGAATCCAGAAAAAGTGAATAAATGTCATATGGAAGCATTGGCTTGGACGGAAGCCCTGGGTATTTAACTGGCGTTATCTGAGTGTTGTACTTGAAAAAGTGAATTCGACGTCCATATTTGTTTTACAGATGCTTGTAGTCTGAGGTCTGTGAACTCTGTGAATCGCTTCATTTAAAAAGGATCAACACCATGCGTACTTATGACTTAACCCCTTTCTACAGAACAGCTATTGGTTTTGACCGCTTGGCAAAAATGCTTAACGAGAGCCAGCGTAGTGAAACTGAAATCAGCTATCCGCCATACAACATCGAACTGGTCGATGAAAACGCCTACAAGATTGTGATGGCGGTGGCAGGCTTCCAGCAGGATGAACTGGAAATAGAAACCGAACACCATGCCTTGCGTGTGACCGGCCGCAAAGCCAAAAAAGAACAGGAAACAACCTTTCTGCATCGTGGCATCGCCACACGCGATTTCGAGCATAAATTCCAATTGGCAGACCATGTCAGAGTCACCAGTGCGCAGCTGGAGAATGGCTTGTTGACCATTGCCCTTTTGCGTGAAGTGCCAGAGGCGCTCAAACCGCGCAAAATCCAGATTGGAGCATCTGGCCTCGCGCAGGTGAATACCTTGCGAGAGCCGCGCGCAGCATAAATCCATTCATATTTAAAAGGGGCTACAATAGCCCCTTTTTTATTGCAGGTATTTTCATGCCTAATCGACACTGGTTGCGTGCCTTTTTCAGAGCCAAGCTGTACATTTTGACAGGGTTACTGGTCACGCTCGCATGGTGGGTGGGCGCTCACTTTGGCACAGCATCACTGGAGCAAGTGTTATATCACCTGCAATTTGGTCTGAATGGGCTGATTGATACAGATACCGCCCTAATCAAGAGCTTTGTGCTGACTTGTGTGCTTGGCCCGCTGCTATTAGCCGCCGTGATGGTTGGGCTGGAGTGGACGCTAGGTTGGCTGGTGAGCCATGGTGAGGGCCAGTTTCACTGGTACCGAGGCCCCTTGCGCCATTTTATTCGCGCCAAGTACTGGGCGATTAACCATAGAGCCCCCTTTTATAGTCTGATCGCGGCGACTATTTATTTTTGTACACAATTCTCGGTATTGGCCTTCATCCATCACAAGTTTGGCCAGGATTACTTTTCCAAACACTATATTGACCCGCGCACGGTCGAGATTCACCGGCAGCATCCTAAAAATCTGGTGCTGATTTATATCGAAAGTCTGGAAACCGGTTACGCCAACCCTCAGCTTTTCAAACGCAATCTGTTGCAGCCTTTAACCGGCATGGGCGGGATGCGTTTCGGGCAGTATTTACAAGCGCCTGGCACCGGTTGGACGATCGCCGGCATTACTTCAACGCAATGTGGTTTACCCTTACAAAGTGTCAGTCTGTACGATGAAAATGGTAATGGGGAGAAAATCAAAAACTTCTTGCCGCGTGCCGTTTGTCTGGGAGATGTGCTACACCATTTTGGCTACCATAATGTGTATATGGGGGGGGATGCACTCGCCTTTTCTGGCAAGGGAAAATTCTTTCAGGATCATCATTTTGACGAGGTCTATGGGCGAGATGAGTTAAAAGGCAGCCTCACCGAATCTGCGATGAACTTCTGGGGGCTCTACGATGATGATTTGCTTTCCCGGGTGAAGGCCAAGTTGCAGCAACTGCAGCATGCTAAGCAACCTTTTAGCTTGGTCGTTACCACGATTGACACCCATGGTCCGGATGGCCATTTGTCTAAGACTTGTCTGCAGCAAGGGGCAAGGCATTTTGATGACATTGTTGCCTGTACCGCAACACAGGTGACCACCCTGATACAGTGGATGCAGGCTGAAGGCTATTTGAAAAATACACAAGTGGTCATTCTGGGTGACCACCTAGCGATGGAAAATCCTGTATACAGTACGCTGGAGTCGCAACGTGCGCGCAGCATCTACAATCAGTTTATTACGCAAGCGCCGTTGCGTAAGACGCGAGAGTTAGTTTTACATTTTGATATGTTTCCTACCATACTCGAATCCCTTGGCTTCAAGGTCGTGGGTGGCCGTCTTGGGTTAGGGTACAGTGCGCTAAACACCGAGGTGAGTCCTCCGGCGAATACGCTGGATGAAATGAATGAAGATTTACTCAATCAGTCAGAGCAATATCTGAATTTATGGACGCCCGATCAATCTGCACAAGCCAATTCGGTAAACGCGTATTAAAATAAGCTTTTCGATCATCAGACTCTGGTAACCATTCATGGCGCAATATGTGATGTCCATGCTCCGCGTGAGCAAAATCGTGCCGCCCAAGCGGCAAATCATTAAAAATATCTCTCTGTCATTTTTCCCAGGGGCCAAAATCGGCCTGCTGGGCTTGAATGGCTCTGGCAAGTCTACCGTTTTGCGTATTATGGCTGGTGCGGATAAAGAATTTGAGGGCGAGGTGCAATGGCAGCCTAATCTTTCGATAGGCTATTTACCGCAGGAGCCACAACTGGATGCTGACAAGACTGTGCGTCAGGAAGTTGAAGCTGGCTTGGGTGCCATTATGGAGGCTAAGCAAAAGCTTGAGGAGATTTATGCCGCCTATGCCGAACCGGATGCCGATTTTGATAAGCTGGCAGAAGAGCAGGCCAAATATGAAAATATTTTGGCTGCGAGTGGCAGTGATGTAGAGCAACAACTGGAAATTGCCGCAGATGCCCTGCGTTTGCCACCTTGGGATGCCTTGATTGGCCCGCTTTCTGGGGGTGAAAAGCGTCGTGTCGCTTTGTGTAAATTGTTACTCTCCAAGCCAGACATGTTGTTGCTGGACGAGCCGACTAACCATCTAGATGCTGAGTCGGTGGAGTGGCTGGAGCAGTTTCTGGTGCGCTTCCCTGGGACTGTGGTCGCTGTGACTCATGATCGTTATTTCCTAGACAACGCCGCCGAGTGGATTTTGGAACTGGACCGTGGCGAGGGCATTCCATGGAAGGGTAACTACTCCAGTTGGCTGGAGCAGAAAGAGGATCGTCTTGCGTTGGAACAAAAGCAAGAAGATGCACACCGCAAAGCCATGAAGCAGGAGCTGGAGTGGGTGCGTCAAGGCGCCAAAGCGCGACAGAGCAAGAGCAAGGCGCGTCTGGCGCGTTACGAGGAAATGTCCAGTGTTGAATATCAACGCCGCAATGAAACGCAGGAGATTTTTATTCCGCCTGGCGAACGTCTGGGCAATCAGGTGATTGAGTTTAGCAATGTATCCAAAGGCTTTGGTGATCGCCTGTTGATTGATAATCTGTCTTTCACAATACCAGCCGGTGCGATTGTGGGGGTGATTGGCCCTAACGGGGCAGGTAAGTCCACCCTTTTCCGCATGCTACAAGGCCAAGAACAGCCTGATAGCGGTGAGATCCTCGTCGGCCCTACTGTTAAATTAGCCGCGGTGGATCAAAGTCGCGACGGCCTCGATAATAACAAAACAGTATTTGAGGCGATCTCTGGCGGTCTTGACGTATTGTCTGTGGGCAAGTTTGAGATGCCCAGTCGTGCTTATATCGGGCGTTTTAATTTTAAAGGCGGAGATCAGCAAAAAATTGTCGGGCAATTATCTGGCGGTGAACGGGGCCGATTGCACCTGGCGAAAACCCTGATTTCAGGCGCAAATGTACTGTTGCTGGATGAACCCTCTAACGACCTGGATGTGGAAACTTTGCGTGCGCTGGAAGATGCCCTGCTGGAGTTTGCAGGGTGTGTACTGGTGACTTCACATGACCGCTGGTTCCTTGACCGGATTGCAACGCATATTCTGGCGGCGGAAGGCGACTCCCAATGGACATTCTTCAATGGCAACTATCAGGAATATGAAGCCGACAAGAAAAAACGCTTGGGTGAAGAAGGCGCGAAGCCGAAACGTATTCGATACAAACCGATTACGCGTTAAAGCAAAAGCCCGTTTCAAATAACGAGCTTTGTGTGTGCTTCATCAAGCACATCAAGAGTTGAGCCTCGCTTTGTGCGGGGCTTTTTTCATGATCTTATCCCAGACGCCTGCGGGTAATAGGCGCATCAGTCGTGCGACGACACCCATTTGCCAGGGGATAATCACGAATCTACGCTGGTCTGAAATTGCGCGCAGGGCTTTGTGAGCAAATACATCAGCATCCATCAGAAATGGCATAGGATAGGTATTGATATCCGTCATGGGCGTACGGATGTAGCCTGGCGCGAGCGTCGTGACCCTAATGTCATGTCGCTGCATTTCAATGCGCAAGCTTTCCAGGTAAGTAATGGCTGCGGCCTTGCTGGCGCTATATGCCCCGGAGCCGGGTAGACCGCGTATCCCGGCGACGCTGGCCACGCCAACCAGTTGTGCCTGTGACCCCTGCTGTCGTGCGTTAGTCATCGGCACGATAAAGGGCTGGAATGTATGTACCAGCCCCATCACGTTGGTCTCAAATACGGCCTTAAATGCAGCAATATCCTCTTGGTGCTCGGTGAGGGTGCCGCGACTCACGCCTGCATTGCCAATGACGATATGCGGGCAGCCATACGCAGCCATAAAAGCCTCTGCCATCGCTTGCATGGCCGAAGCTGATTTTACGTCCACCACAAAGCACTGACTGACTGACTGATAGTCGGATGCAAGCTCTGCGGCTAGTGCGTCTAATGCCTGTTGGTTTCTACCGCACAATCCAAGCACGGCATTTGGGCGGTATTTCCGCGCGTAAGCCCGCGCGAGCGCCATGCCCAGCCCGCTCGATGCGCCAGTAATGATGATACGGATACGATCAGCCACAACCCTTGCTCTCAAAGATGCTTCAAAGGCAGTAGCTTGCCATAAAACTTATATTGGAGATAGTTGTGCTGCGGCTAGGGTATCCTGGGCGGCATAAATAGGGTCTGGTTTGAAGGAGGTCTCATGCGTTGGCTCATCTTCAATCGGCGTAAAAATCACATCCAGACAAATGGTCCTGCCCGTAAAGTTTCGCGTATATATATGCTCCAAATCATTTCTCAGCCCAAATTGATGCCGCAATTCTGCCAGTTTGTGGTCATAGGGGACTTTTAGCTCAATCCAGATGTAAAGCATGCGCCCCAACTCCATGGATCGGCATTCAATATCTAGGTCGTCATGAATAAAATCACTGATCGCAGGGGCATTCTGCAAAAAAGCCATGGTATACAAACTGTTGATTCTCGAAGAGAGTGATGGGGAGATGTTGGCCCCAAGCAGCTGCTTCAAAAAGCGCTTAAAGATACGTAATGGTTCGCGAAATACCAATAT